>CAYWOP010000125.1:0-3039 GCA_964459935.1 uncultured Methanosarcinales archaeon
CATCACCCTTTTCCCTCCCGCTCTCGTATTTAAACCTTTCCTGTGGCTGCTAAACTCAGTACTCCTGGATTGCACGACGTACAGATGAGAATTTAGAGCTATGCACTTGCGTTACATTTATGTACCTACCAAATAATCATCGTGTGTTATGATATTGTCGCTCGCGGAACTCCTCGACCTTGTCATCATGACCGCCGCTCTGGGCTATATCTTCATGGATATGTTCAAGCGGCCGAGCGCGAATCCGCTGGAGCAGAACCCGACCGGGGGTTTCACCTGGAACGATTTCTGGTACGCCACAGCGGTCGTCGCTCCCAGTATCATACTGCACGAGATGGCGCACAAGTTCACCGCTCTGTACTTCGGCTTGGAAGCGACGTTCCACGCAGCGCTGAAGTGGCTCGCGTTCGGTATCGTACTAAAACTGCTCCAGACAGGATTCATCTTCTTTGTACCCGGATACGTAACGGTATCCCGCGGTGCGTCCGCGTTGGAGCACGCGACGATCGCCTTCGTCGGACCCGCGATGCATCTCGTGCTCTGGCTCGGAACGTGGTATTATCTGGAGGAATATACGGTCCAAAACGGCCGTTTCTGGGGGTTGACCATGCAGGTGAACAAGTTCTTGTTCATCCTGAACATGCTCCCCATCCCTGGTTTCGACGGGTTCAGTGTGTACCAAAAGGGCTTGCTCGCGCTGGGCGTGATCTGATAGTAACGCTTATATACCGCGGGTACTCTTAATTAATCCCGTATGGCGAAGTTCTTGTTCGTCACGGGGGGTGTGCTGTCCGGCCTTGGGAAAGGAGTGGCAGCCGCGAGCATCGGCAAACTACTTGCTTCTCAGTACGATGTTGTTCCTATCAAGTGCGATGGGTATCTGAACACAGACCCGGGCACGATGAATCCGATCGAACACGGTGAAGTGTTCGTCCTGGATGACGGTGGCGAGGTGGATATGGACTTCGGCCACTACGAGCGTTTCTTGGACGTTACCTGTAAGTTCGACTGGAACTTGACAATGGGGAAGGTCTATCAGGAAGTGATCGAGAAAGAGCGTCGCGGGGACTATCTGGGGAACAGCGTCCAGCTCATCCCCCACGTCACGGACCATATCAAGGAGTGGTGGAAGCGCATCGCAGAGGACGAGGACGCTGATATCGTGCTGGTCGAGATCGGCGGGACCGTCGGGGACATGGAGAACGAACTGTATATAGAAGCGGCGCGTCAGATGCGTCATGAACTCCCGGATGCGGATACGATGTTCGCTCACCTCACCTACGTTCCCATCCCGTACGGCGTGGATGAGCAGAAGAGCAAGCCCACGCAGCAGAGCGTGCAGATGCTCCGCGAGCGCGGACTGCAACCGGACGTCATCATCGGACGGTGCAGTGAGCAACTGACGGAGAGCATCGAGGAAAAGATCTCCCTGTTCTGCGATGTGGAGCGGGAAGCGGTCATCACCGGTCAGGACGTGGAGAACATCTACCGGATCCCGTTGATGTTCGAGGAGCAAGGCATGACCGACCTCGTGGAGAAGCATCTACACATCGATGTACCACCGAACCACCGGAACTGGTCCGGCCTGATAGACACGATGGAGAACCCGACCGGCTCCGTGCACATCACGATCTGCGGTAAATATACTGATCTCGACGATAGCTACGCGAGCATCCTTGAGGCCCTGCAGCACTGCCAGGCCCATCACGGCGTGAAGGTGGAGGTCGAAACCGTTGAAACAACGGATGAACGAGAGATGTTCGACGCGGTCGAGCACGCTGACGGTATCATCGTCCCGGGGGGCTTCGGAACGCGCGGCATCGAGGGGAAGATCGCCGCGATCCGACGCTGTCGAGAGCAGGATATACCGTTCCTCGGCATCTGCTACGGTCTGCAACTCGCTATCGTCGAGTTCGCACGGCACGTCTGCGGCCTCGACGCAGCCCACACGACCGAGGTGGATGAGGACACGCCGCATCCCGTTATCGATATCCTGCCTGAGCAGAAACACGTGGAGAAGAAAGGAGGGACGATGCGTCTCGGGAGCTATCCCGCCGAGTTGCAGGAGGAAACGCTCGCCTACCAACTCTACGGTACTGCGGACGTGGAGGAGCGCCATCGTCATCGATACGAGGTCAACCCTGAGTATCATGAAGTACTACTTGAACACGGCTTCGTGTTCAGCGGTATAAGTCCCAACGGTCGCCTTGTCGAGTTCGGCGAGTTACCGGATCACCCGTACTTCATCGGTACGCAAGCGCATCCTGAGTTGAAGAGTACACTCGAGGAACCAGCGCCGCTGTTCCGGGGTCTGATAGCTTCATGTATCGAGTAGCGAGAACTTGACGACCTTGAGAGGCGTGTCCGGTCCGATGTTTGTTTCTGGATAGTATGCGTTGTACTGCTCGTACATATCCTCGTCCGATTCGAAGGATTCGTGACCGTCCGTGTCCTCCGCGTCCAGTTCTGAAAATGTGGTCCGCTTCGTCCAGACGATCTCTGCCGTCGCGAACGTGTCACCTGCTTTGGTCACCAGTGACAGATGGTCACCGGCTCGAAGATTCCGATCATCATCGACGCGCCACGTGGTGTCCTTCTCCCCGTTCAGTATCTTCGAGGGTAGCGGTTCCCAGAACTTCAGTTGCTTCTCCGGCCCGGGAGACCCGTGTTCGGTGACGGGATACCGCTTCGCGTTCTTCTCCATCTTTGCGCGAACGGCTTTGGGAACGTCGATATCGAGTTTGTTCGCGAAGTCGAAGAGGTAGATGAACACGTCCGCTAGTTCCTCCCTGATCTCCTCGTGAGCATCTCGGTGCAGTTTCTCAATGTCCTCGTCGTCACTCCAGTGGTAGTGCTCTGCTAACTCTCCGAGTTCGGTCTGGAGTGCGAGAAGCAGGTCTTTCGGATCGTGGTATTCGTCCCAGTCGCGTGCTTCGTTGAACGAAGCGATCACGTCTTGGAGTCGCATCAGCCGTAGTAGCCGGGTTTCTCTTCGCGCATCTCTTCGCCAGCGGCGCTGCGGAAGTTGTCCTTCATCTC
>CAYWOP010000126.1:0-3035 GCA_964459935.1 uncultured Methanosarcinales archaeon
AAATACCCACGACGTCCTGAACACAGCGATGGACAGAGATATCGTCGTCGGCAGGTCCGACGAAGCGCTTGAAGAGTACGGCACGGACGGCTCCATCCACCTCGGCAAACACTACGTCTCCATGGGCAACACCACCTCCCTCAGCAGTGACATCTACATGGACATGAACACGAGCCACGTGGTCTTCGTCTGCGGGAAACGCGGCTCGGGCAAGAGCTACAGCATGGGCGTCATGGCCGAAGGCATGGCGGACATGCCCGAAGAGACGAAAGAGAACCTGTCCGTCATCCTGCTCGATACGATGGGCGTGTACTGGAGCATGAAGTATCCCAACAAACAAGACCGTAGCCTCCTCGAAGAATGGGGATTGGAACCCAAAGGCCTGGACGTGAAGATCTATACACCGAAAGGATACTACGAACAAGCGAAGGAGGAAGGCGTCCCCGTCGACGAACCCTTCACCATACCCGTCCACGAACTGGACAGTCACGACTGGAAAACCACGTTCGACGTGGAAGATACGAGCGAAGTCGGCGTGCTCATCGAACAGGTCATCGACGACCTCGAAGGAACGTACTCCATCCAAGATATAATGGACGCGATAGAGGAATTAGAAGCGGATGAGACAGCGAAAGAAGCAGCGAAGAATAGGTTCAAAACGGCACAGGGCTGGGGCGTGTTCAGCGAAGAAGGGACACCCGTGGAAGAACTCAGCCAGGGCGGGCAAGTCACCGTGCTCGACGTGAGCGCCTACGCCACGATGCCCGGTAGCTGGAATATCAAGAGCGCCGTCATCGGACTCGTCGCGGAAAAACTCTTCATCAAACGCATGGAAGCGCGGAAAGAGGAAGAGTTCGAGAGCGTGAGCAAACAGGTGCGGTTCCGCGAGGACGAAGCGGAGCAAGAGTTCCCGCTGGTCTGGCTCGTCATCGACGAAGCACACGAGTTCCTACCGAAAGAGGAGGACGGCAAGACGCTCGCCACCGACCCGCTCGTCACCATCCTCCGCGAAGGCAGGCAACCCGGGATATCCCTGGTACTCGCAAGCCAACAACCCGGGAAGATCCACAGCGACGTGATGACGCAGAGCGACATCATCCTCGCTCACAGGATCACGGCACAGATCGACATCGACGCGCTCGGCCACCTCATGCAGAGCTACATGCGCGAAGGCCTCGGCGAGCAACTCGACGACCTCCCGCAAGAACCCGGCGCAGCGCTCCTCCTCGACGATAACAATGAAAAACTGTTCACGATGCGCGTCCGACCGAGGATAACATGGCACGGGGGCAGCGCGCCCGAAGCACTCCCAGAACGGGAAGGCTTGTGACCGTTTCTGATACTCGATAACCTAAGGGCTATCTAGCTCAGAACTTCACAGCTGGAAGTGGGACACGCGGTGACTACCGCGTCACGTCCTCTTCTTTCACGCTGTTCGTCGCGATCTCCTGATAGTTGATCGTCCGATCCGGCAGTTCGATCTTCGCCGGGATATTGTAGTAGTTCAGGAGGTACATCGTCCCCTCCGTCTCGCCCGTATCGAACGAGATCTTGTGCGTGGAGCGCTTCTGGAGCTGCATCCCGTTGCCCTCGTACGTCGCTCCCTTCACGGCCTCGATCCAGTCCATCGGGGTGCGGAGGTAGTAGTTATCAGCGTCCGCGTCGTGGACCGTGGTCTCGGGGCACCACGTGTCGTCATCTGCTTCGCAGACACCGGTCGCCTCACCGGTCTCCTTATTTATGTATACGTGGCTGTACGGTTGGGTCTCCTTGTAGTTTGTCTCCTGCTCGAGCGCTACTTTGATCTTGTTCCCACGGACGTGGTACACGTCACCATCGTACTTGTAACGGATGCTGTCGATGCGGTCACGGCCCTCGTCGAACAGTTCCTGTGTGCGGTCATCGATACTGAGGGATTCCTCGGTGTCCGTTTCTGTTTCCTCGTCCTGTGACGGAGTGTCCGTTTGGTCCTGCTCGGGTTCCGTTTGCTCTTGGTCAGGCTGCTGCGACGGCGCCTGGTCCGTCGTGTCAGTCTCGTCCTGCGTGTCCTGCGGTGGACAGTTCGCCCGGTCAGAGACGGTCGTCCCGTCCGGACAGACGTACTGCGTTCCACCGCTGCACGCGGTGACTAGTAGAGCGAAACCGATGAACAGTGCTATATGTTTAATCTTCATACTATCCCCCCTGATGACGAAGGATAAAAAATCCTCCTTTATTTTAGTTATGGCTACAAATAGATCAGGTATACCAGCGTGTCACGCCCACATAGATCAAGCCCTGGATGGCGACGATGCCGATGAGGATGAGCGCGCTCGACGCCGCTTGGGAATACGCGTCCTCCTCTGTAGCGAACTGCGGGTTGAACGAGGGCGCAGACGTATCGTAACCCGTTATCATACCGGTCACACCGGGCTGGTAAAGCATCGCGGCGCTGGAGAACAGTATCGACCCGACCATGATGGCAAGCCAGATCGCTAATGTGCGGTGCTCGGTCCGTTCCATACCCATCCGGAGCGCATGGTAATATATAAATATGTTGTGCGACCTCCACACCCACTCCAGACGACCCCACCCCAATATTTTTAAAAGAATCGGCGTTCCGTATCGACGAGTCCGAGTGAACAGCGTCGAGGACATGACTGTTCCTACTTGGACACGTTCATCATGAGCGACTACCAACACATCGTACGGATAGCGAACACGGACATCGACGGAGAGAAACAACTCCTCCACGGCCTATCGGATATCAAAGGCGTGGACACGATGTTCGCCAACGCAGCCTGCCGCCTCGCCGGCGCACACGTCCAAGACCAAGCGGGCGAACTCCAAGACGATACGGTGGAAGAACTCAACGAGATAATCGAGAACCCGGTAGAAAAAGGAATCCCCTCGTGGCTTGTCAACCGCCAACGCGATCCCGAAACGGGCGAGGACAAGCACCTCCTCGGCGGCGACATCGACTTCACGATCAAGCAGGATATCAAACAGCTCAAAGAGGCGAAGACGTACCGCGGTATCAGGCACAGTCGCGACCT
>CAYWOP010000127.1:0-3009 GCA_964459935.1 uncultured Methanosarcinales archaeon
AAACCTTCACACCACCAGGACTGAACTCACAGTTACCACCGTTACACGGCGTGCCAATACCACCGAACACGAACGGGACCAAGAGTACAAGCGAGGCGAGTAACAGTACCGAGAACCACTTCTCCATATAGCTATACCGGCAACCGATTGTTTAAAAAAGTTGCGTTCGCAGCGCTCCTTTCTTTTCCATATAGCAAACTATTCTCTGCTCTCTACGCACTACAAACGCACACAAGTGCTCTCCACGCTCTCCATGCAATACCAACCAGCAGCTCCGCTGCTGGCAGGATACTCGACGAACACGGACGCCATTCCCCAGGCATTCTATGACTCCGTTCGTAGTGAAAAAACTTCAAAGAGCAACCGCTGAGCAAACTATTTAAACATGCGATACTCGTACTACGGTATGCCAACCGAAACAGTAACTATCCCAAAGAAGGAATACGATAGACTGAAAGAGCTTGAAAAGGTGGATTGGGAGTTAGTAGGTAAGTTCAAGAAAAGCTTGGAAGATGTACAGCAGGGACGAGTAGAGCGGGTCAAATAATCATTCCAACTGCTCCACCGCCTTCTTATACTCCGGAAGCAACTCCGTGACCTTGTCTATAGTCGCCTGCTGTGACTTCTTATCACTCATCGCAACTACGAGCACAATATTCTCGTCCTCGTAGATCAAGAAGTATATCCGTTTACCATTCATCCGTTTCTCTCTGAAGTATGGATAACTCAGAGCATCACCCACTGTGGGATTACTCGCTAACTGATCCTCGATATCGCGGATCCGCTGCTTCTCACCCGCATCCAAGGCATCAAAATCTCTCTCGAATTGTTGAGTTCTGTATACCTTGTACATGGAGCGATGTAAAAGAAATCATCATTTAAACGTTAGGAAACCCGGTTACAAAGGCTGACCGCGTCCACAGTCCACATATCGCACATTTCATTACCAACCAGCAGCTCCGCTGCTGGCACGGTATAAGCAGATTCCTTATGGAGACAGTCCTCATCTATGATGCGACAACAGTACCGCTCACACAGCGACCATATCCTTCTCCGCTTCCCGCGCGATCGTGACCTGCTCCGAGTACCGCTCGAACTCTTCAAACGTGTACGTCAAGATATCCACAGGGCGATCACCATCCCAGTACGGATACACGCGTTCACGACGACGCGGTCCAGCAAGACCTTCAAACGCGTCACTCAACACGATGAGATCATAATCGCTCCCACGCAGCTCGTCGCCACGTGCACGACTCCCGAACAGGAAGACTGCCGCATCAGGAAACTCCTCCGTCACGCGTTCCTTAAACGTTACGACAGCGTCGTCCGCGCCCACTCCAACACCTCCTCGGTTCCAAACGTTCTGAAGCAAGCGACTCATCATAGGCCTCATAGGGAGAGACACCGTCGACATCCGGGTACCGCGTCGAGATATAGTCAGGATTGATACGACGCACCGTTGACAGTAACGCTTCAGGCAGACCCACCTCCTTACCGAGCAGGACGAGCGAGTGCGTCCGGTCCGGCAGCTCCCCCTCCAACTCGACATAACACGCCTTCAACGCCTTCTCCACAGCCTGATGGACGAGAAACGCCACCAGGTAATACTCGTCAAGATCAAACACCTTCTCAGCGTTCGCAAAATCCTTCTCCGCCTGGTTCCACCACAGCTCAGCCTCGTGACGCATACCTAGAAAGTATGACGCGAGGTATAAAAGCTTTGCTCTCACCAATCGGACAACGAGATCGCACGATCACGCCGCAGGAGTCGAACTGACAGTCCCGTGCACAATGTCCCGATACAACCGCACAACACAAGAGTGCAAAGTGCATAAAACATCGCAAAACAACACTCGATAGATCTGTACCGCCACACTCTCACTTGCAAATTCCGTTCACAGCGCTCCTTTCTTTTCCATATAGCAAACTTTTTTCATACTAACTCTGTACAACTGAAACGCACACAAAGCACACAACGCACACCATCGCTCTCACAGCATTACCAACCAGCAACTCCACTGCTGGCACGGTACAATCAGATTCCTTATGGAGACAGTCCTCATCTATGATGCGACAACAGTACCGCTCACACAGCGACCATATCCTTCTCCGCTTCCCGCGCGATCGTGACCTGCTCCGAGTACCGCTCGAACTCTTCAAACGTGTACGTCAAGATATCCACAGGGCGATCACCATCCCAGTACGGATACACGCGTTCACGACGACGCGGTCCAGCAAGACCTTCAAACGCGTCACTCAACACGATGAGATCATAATCGCTCCCACGCAGCTCGTCGCCACGTGCACGACTCCCGAACAGGAAGACTGCCGCATCAGGAAACTCCTCCGTCACGCGTTCCTTAAACGTTACGACAGCGTCGTCCGCGCCCACTCCAACACCTCCTCGGTTCCAAACGTTCTGAAGCAAGCGACTCATCATAGGCCTCATAGGGAGAGACACCGTCGACATCCGGGTACCGCGTCGAGATATAGTCAGGATTGATACGACGCACCGTTGACAGTAACGCTTCAGGCAGACCCACCTCCTTACCGAGCAGGACGAGCGAGTGCGTCCGGTCCGGCAGCTCCCCCTCCAACTCGACATAACACGCCTTCAACGCCTTCTCCACAGCCTGATGGACGAGAAACGCCACCAGGTAATACTCGTCAAGATCAAACACCTTCTCAGCGTTCGCAAAATCCTTCTCCGCCTGGTTCCACCACAGCTCAGCCTCGTGACGCATACCTTTAAGGTATGACGCGAGGTATAAAAGCTTTGCTCCAAGAGCAGGACATCGCACAACGTAGTACCACGAGCTGGACGCTCCCACCCGCGCGCAACGACGCTATGGAAGAGACACACGACACCCGAACAACGAGTCAAACAAGAGTACCGAACACTCCGAAGCGCGCCACGCGATTGTTCAAAAGCACATTCCGGTTTCTACGTACTTCCGATAGAGCAACTATTCTCCGCTCATTACGCACTATCAACGCACACAGAGCACC
>CAYWOP010000128.1:0-2999 GCA_964459935.1 uncultured Methanosarcinales archaeon
CGCATGAGCATGTGATTCTTCAAGACCGCGTCTTTCTCTGCTTCCTCTTCTGAGAGCAGTGCTTCGTCTTCGTTCACGATGTGCTCGCCCTCGAGGACGTCGAGTCCGGCGCAGCACACGTTGCCGTTGTTGAGACCGTGGATGAGGGCGTCCGTGTCTATCACTTCTCCACGGGACGTGTTGACGATGGTCATGTTGTTCATCTGTGCGATCGCTTCCTCGTCGAGCAGGTGGTGCGTGGCGTCGTTGAGCGGTACATGTAATGTTAGTACGTCCGCTTCCTTGTACATTGTAGGAAGGTCGACGTAGTCGAATCCGAGCTCGTCGGCGAGTTCGTCTCGTTCGTACACGTCGTATGCGAGTATCTCCATGTTGAAACCGTTGGCGATGCGGGCGACGTGTTCTCCTATATCCCCGGTGCCGATGATGCCGAGCGTCTTGCCCTTGAGGTCCCACCCCCTGAGTTCTTCCCCTTGGTCGAAGCGGTGTTCTTCGTGTGTCCGCTCGATACTGGGGTAGAGCTTGCGGCTGATGCTGAGGAGGAGTGCGAAGGTGTGTTCCGCTACCGTGTTCTGTCCGTAGCTCGGTACGTTGCAGACCGTGACGTCGTGATCTTCGCAGGCGTCGAGGTCGATATGATCATATCCTGTACTCATCGTGCAGATGAGCTCGAGGTCCGGCATCTCCTCTATAAGTTCCCTGGTTATGGTACTGTTGATGAAGATGCAGATCGCTTCGGCGCTGGTCGGGCCTTCCTCGTTGATACTACCCGTTCTTTCCTGTACATCGTGCTCCATATCGTGGAACGGGGAAGTCTGCCATCGGTCTGCCGTGTAGATGGTGACGTCCATACGTGTGGGTGAGAAGCGAAGCGGTATTTAAGGATTGTGGAAAGAAAGGAAAAAATATGGTCGTCGACCCTAGTTGAGTTGGGAGTCGATGACCTGTTGGAACCGGTTGTACGGCTGTGCGCCGACGAGCTTCTGTCCGTTGATGAAGAACGTCGGTGTACCGCTCGCGCCTGCACTCTGTGCGGCGCTCTTGTCCGCGTTGACCTCGTCCAACGTTTCTTGGTTGTCGAAGCAGCTGTTGAACTCGCTCTGGCTCACGCCGACGTCGCCTGCCCACTGTTTGAGTGAGCTCTCGGACAGTTGGTTCTGGTTATTGAAGATCGTGTCGTGGTAGTCCCAGAACGCGTCGTTGCCGCCGATTTGGAAGACGCACTGTGCTGCGACCGCTGCGCTTTCTGCTTGCGGGTGCAGTCGGTTGAGCGGGAGGTCGCGGTAGACGATCTTCACGTCACCGGATTCCACGTAGTTCGAGACGATCTGTCCGTACGTGTTGTCGTAGAACCGTTTGCAGAACGGACATTCGAAGTCGCTGAACTCGATGATAGTCACCGGTGCGTCTTCTTGTCCCTTCACCGGGTCCGTATCGTCGAAGCTCACGTCTGCGGTGTCGCCGGAACCGCCGTTGCCTCCGTTGTTGCCTTGGTTCCCTTGGTTGGGCGATGGGCTTCCGCCGTTGCCGCCGCTCGGGGCTTCAAGGTTGCTGATCTGGTTGCTCAGGCGGATATCCATGCCGACCGAGAATGCCAGCAGCACGCCGATTACGATGGCGGCGTAGGTCAGGTTGGTGTTGAGGCGTTCCAGCTGTTGGTTCCCCGTGTCCTGTTCGATCTCGTAGAGGAACTTCTCTATCATTGCATCCTTTCGGTTACTCGTGCTGAGCTCGACGCCGTACTTGTCAGCGGCGTATTCTTTGAGCTCATCCTTCGTCATGTCTTCGAGGTCGCTTCGTGCTTCCATGCGATCACCCTGTTCGGAGGAGAGGCCTACTCTTTATTAATCTTCGCGTGTGAACACAGTTAGCTGGATGGTTTTAGAACCGTTTTTAACTTGTTCCTGTTCTTCGTATCGTTCACGAACTGTTATTCTCCGTTTATAACGTGCAAGGAGTACGTTTTCCCCGCTTCTTCTCGTCGTATGATATTTTTATCCTCGAGCGACCGGACCGTTTCGCTCACCTTGGCCTTGGAGAGGTCGGTCACGGTACTCAGGTCGGCCTGGGTGATGCCCGGGCTGTCACGTATCGCTTGGAACACCGTGGATTCGCCGTCGTCCATAGCGCGCTGGAGGATGTCCAGTTTGCGCTCGTGTAGCTCTTCCTGCTTCTCTCGCTCCAGGCGTTCCACGACGGCACGGTCGCTCCTGGTGAAGAACAGGAGATATAGGCCGAGTGAGAACAGCGCGGCTGTCAGTCCTACGCCGGCGTGGCTGTACTCGGAGCGCGTGTTGATCTCCTGGCACTGCTCGCTCGGCTTGCACTCCTCGCGTCGTTGCTCTGAGAGGTCGCCGATGAGGCTCAAGAGGAGCGCTGCGATGATGATCGAGATGCCGATGATGATACCCCCGAGCGTACGGTTGTTCATGTCCTGGTTCAAGCGCGTTCCGTTTTTATTACTTGTGGGGGAACTCGTCGTCGTAGAGCCGCACTCCTTTTTCGACTGCTTTGATGGCGTGGTCGCGGTCGAGTATCTCTATGATCTCACAGTCCTTGTCCTGTAAGAGCTTGTACGTTTCGAAGAAGTGCTCGAGCTCGTCCACGGTATGAGAGGGGATGTCGTCGATGTCCCGGTACTCGTCGTACCGTGGATCCTCGTCGTACACGGCGATGATCTTGTCGTCCATCTCGCCGTCGTCTTCCATGCGGAGCACGCCGATGACGCGGGCCGTTACTAAGGTCATGGGTTCGACCGGTCGTCCTGTCAGGATTATTATATCCAGTGGATCGCCGTCTTCCCAGTACGTGCTGGGGATGAACCCGTAGTCGCCGGGGTAGTGGACGGCGCTGTAGAGGAACCGGTCGAGCTTGAGCATGCCCGAGTCCTTATCCAGTTCGTATTTTATCTTGGAATCCTGCGGTATCTCGATGACCGCTTGGACAACGTCTTTAGAAACGCGGGCGTCGAGGTCGTGCCAGGGATTGTGGACTGTCAT
>CAYWOP010000129.1:0-2999 GCA_964459935.1 uncultured Methanosarcinales archaeon
AGTTCGACCTGCGGTATCTTCTCCTCGTACTCCTTCTTTCCACCACGGTAGTAGCGGTTTCCATCTCTACCGACCGGCAGGAGTATGGAATCGGAGACATCGTCACGATAACCCTGGACAACACCAATCACAGCGGGAAGGAACTGCAGGTAGTCACCGATGACAAGCTCTACACGTACTCCGGTGAGCTTCACGACCGGGTGAAGTTCAAGCCCCGCGAGACCGGCCAGCACGTCCTCCGATACAAAGAAGCGTCCACCGACAAAACCCTCGCGAGCACGGGTTTCGACGTCACCGCGCCCGACCCGACCCTGTCCATACGAGGACCACGCAGCGTCCGCGCCGAAGACACCGTAACCCTGCAAGTCTCGGGAAAAGCACTGGATCGATACACGCTCTACCTCCTCCACGACGAGAGCGCGATGGAGTACATGGGCAACGTCGAGTCACAGATGCAGTTCCCCGTGGACGACCCAGGTCGGTACCAAGCCCAGCTTCGCGATGGAACAAGGACGGTCGCCGAGCTCACGTTCCACGTGCGCAGAGCGCAACCTCCGGATGCGATAACCAACTATCCCGACGTCCGAGGAACGATCAAGCAGAACGGAGTGAGTCACGCGCTCAACGAGTCAGTCACCGGCCAGGCCACGGTCTCCGTCTCCCTGCCCGGAATAGCGACAAACCTCACGCTCAACAATGTGAACGTGACCAACGGCGTAGATGTACAAGCCCGAGCCCTCCAGGGCAACGACCTCGACGTGGACCGGCCGATGCGCAACGCGATGGCCATCGACCCATCGAACGAGCAGTTCACGAACGGGTCCATAAAGAGAACTGCGCAAGGCACAGCGCTGTGGAAATGCAAGGAATGGAACTATTCCAGACGGGTCTGCACAGGTTCGTGGCAGCGAATACGCAGTCTCCGACCCGGCGAATCATACACGATAGACATCGGTCCGAAAGACCCAGCATATGCAGAGGAAGGCGTCGCCACCGTGAACGCCAAACAAGCCACGTACAGGCCGGGCTCTACGGCTGAGATACGTATGGCCGTGCTCGACACTGATGGTTTCCTCGTCCCCGGAGCGAACGTCACCCTCCGCATCACCTCTCCCAGCGGTTCCTCGACCACGCTGACCACCTCTGATGGTGAGATCATCGAGACCAGCACCGGCGTATATCGAGCGTTCTACGGCCAGACCGGACAGGAAGGACGGTACGATCTCAACGTCACCGCCAGAGCACCCAACGTGTCCCAGTCCATGACCTCGTACTTCTACGTGAACTCGTCCATACCCTACGACATCCTCCGCGACGCTCCGATGAGCATCGACCCGCGCAAAGGTTTCCCCGCCAGCATCGAAGTCCAACCCGACGTTCCCGGTCCGTACAACTTCACGGAGCGCCTCCCACCAGACTTCACCGTGATCGATACCACAGCAGACGATATCACCGAGCGGAACGACGCGACCCTGCTGCACTGGCGGGATCGGACGGGGAACGCGACCTTCTCATACCGAGCTGACGCCCCCGATATCATACCGAACGTGGAAGTCCTCGGTCCGAGCTACGTATCATACCAGCAAGGACTGTACGAAGAAGCGCGGCCGTGGTACCTCGCCATCGACCCTGCAGTGGATTACTACGATCCGAACAGCACACAACAGTCGGGGTGGGACGCGGGTACAGGAACTACGCACACAGAAGTCGATGAAGGCACACGCGAACCCAACGTACCGGATACGAGCGACTACGTGGCCGATACGGCGAATGACGGGGCGGTCTCCGAGTTCGGATTTCCAAACGTGACCCAGTCCGGGGTGACGAACATGACTCTGTGGGTGTACACCGGTACGGAAAGTAACGCCGAGTACACGTTCTCCCTACAACAGAGCGGGACGACACAGTGTAGCACATTCGTCGGGACCGGCACCTCCGACCAATGGCTGAGTTGTACATGGAACAGCGCTTCGGGCGACTTCTCCGATATGACCGTCGAACTAGGCGGGGTGAACAAGAACGGGGGAGGACAGCCGACGGACGCCTTTGTGTACTCCACGTACTTACAAGTGGAGAGCACCGTTACGGACAGCCAGAACCCGACCGTCCTGCAAGAGAGCCCCTCAGACGGAGCTTCACTCACGAACGATGATGTTACGTTCGCGTGGAACGCGACTGATAACAAGGACGATACGCTGAATTGCGATATCTACATCGACGGGTCACTGAATAAATCCGGTATCGACTCGACGAACAACACGGTTACAGAGAGCACCGTCTACGGAATAACGGACGGTTCACACGACTGGAACGTGGAATGCACCGATGATGCTGGAAACACGAACCAGACCGAGAACCGCAGTTTTTCCATCTCGGCATCACAGGATGACCCGCTGCGCGTGTTCAAGGTCACGGACAAGATCTTCGACAGCGACGTGACAGAGGGAAGCGGCAACGGTCCGATCCGAAGCGTGTTCAACATCTGGAACCCCAACACGGAGAACAGGACGTTGACGGAAGCCCTGGATAATTACACGGCGACCGACCCGATCATCGGAGCGTACGAGAACACTTCGCCCAGCTCGGGGTGGAGTATAACGAGCGGTGATGCACTGTGGGAAGGCTCGCGTAGCGTGGGAAAGACGGACTTCGACGTATTATACTACAATTTCTACGTCGATGGTTCGCTCGGTCAAGGACCGTCGTGGAGCGGAGACACGCTCAACTCCTCCACGACGGATATCGAAGCGCTCAGCGATGAGAAGTTCTACAGCGGATTCGACAATCCCAAGGCGAGCACACCGTGGATACTCACCGAGCTCAGCACAGACAATACGAGCTATGACTACAGCGCGACAGCAAACGGATCCGTCCAGCAAGAATTCTACACGCGTTTCGGGGAGTTCGCCTGCACCGGTAGTATAGATACGACGGAGTGCAGTGCCGACCTGACGCTCCGCCTCGACTCCGCCTGGGACGTGGATAGCTGTGGACAGAAC
>CAYWOP010000130.1:0-774 GCA_964459935.1 uncultured Methanosarcinales archaeon
TGAGGTGTAACCGATGGATTTATCGAACAAGAGTTTGGCATTGATGTTACTGGCAGCGGTCGTAGTGAGCTTGGGAGGCACCCTGTTGAGCTTGCAGAAGATCACCACGTTACAAGAGAACCCGACGAGCGTCGAGATCACAGGACAGGCTTCGGATACAGGCACGACAAATCTCTCGATCGAAGACCAGGTCGGCTGTGCTGTTCGAAGTAATATTGATTTCGGATCATCCTCCGTAACCGGAGTGACCATCGACTCAGATACAAATAATGATAACTACTCTGACTGTCAAAATAATGACTGTGAGATGATCTTGAACAACACCGGTAACGTGAACGTGAGCGTGAACTTCTCCTCGGACACGGGCGGAACCAGTCTCTTCGAATCGACCAGTTCCGGCGCCAACGACTTCAACTACTCGATCAACAACGGTACGGAGCAAGGCGGACTTGGCAACGGAGGCTGTACCAACACGACCTCGTTCTTCGGAAGCTCAATCGACAACAACGTGCAAACAACTGAGGATCTCGTGTGTAACAACTTCTACTACGCCGACGGGCAAGACGCGCTCCACGCTGAGTACCGTCTGCACATCCCGTCAGACGAAGGTACCGGTGAGAAGAAGGCGACGATCACCTTCGAATGTAACCAGGTCTGAGGATGCCCTCGCGGACTTCTTTCTTTCTTCTTTTTCTCTTCCTCTCATTACCGCTAGCGAGCGCTATCAAGATCACGGGTCGGAACAGGATCGAGTTCGAGCCGGGCAAGAGAGTG
>CAYWOP010000130.1:784-2862 GCA_964459935.1 uncultured Methanosarcinales archaeon
GTCAGCAAACGAAGAGCTCGTCACCACGACAATGCGGTCTGCATCGCCCCGGGCGACACAGAGATCATCCGGTTGAGCAAGGAAGGGAGTATCGGACAGTACATCAGCATCAACCACACCGTGCTCAACGTCACGGGCGACAGGACGTGCGTCCCGTACACGGTTTCACTTCCGGACGGGTTCGACACGCCCGGATTACAGAAAGGCGGGATCACCGCGACGGAAGCGGTGAGCCGAGACGGGGGTGTGATGGGGACGCGCGTTCGGATCACGCATCAGATCTGGATCGACGTCCCGTACCCGGGCAGATACCTCCGTTCATCGTTGGGAGCGAAGAACACGGAGGCGGGGGAGATGGTGAAGCTCTCCGCGTCGTTGACCAATAAGGGTAATCAGACGGTGACGGATGCGAACGGTGTGATCACGATCCACGAGGACGATGACACGTTAGAGCTCACCGTCGACTACGCCGGTAACAGGACTACCAGAGCGTCGAACGGGTTCAAGCTCGGCACGGAAGAGCTACGCTTGCTCAACACCACACCGACCGTCACGAACGACGGTATCGTTCCATACACCGTCCGGGTGGAGAGCTTCTGGAGCGCCCCGCTCGAAGCGGAAGCGAGCGTGGACATAGAACGTGAACAAGGCGGCCCGGTGAACTTTGAGACCAAAGCAGTGAGTGTGGATGCGTGGGAAACGACGAAACTCGTGGGGTATCTCGACACGGCCGAGCTGGAGACCGGGACGTACGACGCGACGGTCACGGTGACGTATGCCAACACGACCGATACGTACGATCGTGAGGTGACCGTGCAGGAGCGATGGCGGCTCTGTCAATATCTACCTCTACGCCACGATATTCCTCAGCATACTCGTCCTGCTCCTCGCGGCGTACGTGCTCCGCCGGGACTAATTTTTTATATACCCAGGAGTAGGGTTCGTGTATGCGGAAGCACTTCCTGCAGTACATCATCCTCATCTTCTTACTGGGGAGCATCTTCCAGGCATCCTACGTCCTATACCGCCTCGACGCGGCCGTCACGCAGATAGAGTATACTTACACCACGTCGCGGGCGAGCGGTGAGGTCAACTTCTGCATCAACACACCCCCCACGGTAAATCTTCCGTGCAACGCGACCGCCGACCAGGGAGAAACGTACACGTGCGACGCCAACGCGAGCGATCCCGATGGAGACGCTCTCTCGTACAACACCACGTTCCTCACGAATCAGACACTGTTCACCTTCAACAGTTCGGGGACAGCGGAGTTCAAGCCCAACAACTCGGAGTTAGGGAACCACACGTTCAACTTGACCGTGCGTGACAACTCCTCGTGCTCCAACGATGCCACGACCGTCACGTTCAACCTCACGGTCAAAGATATCAACGATCCCCCGATACTCGAGGAGGAACTCCCGGACGTGTCACTCTCGCCCGACACGACCGTCCGCCCGTTCTTCCTGAACAACTACTTCTCCGACCCGGACGGTGATCCGCTTTCATTTAACGTATCAGGCGAGAACGAGGCAAACGTCACTATCCTGAACTCGACGAGCGAGGTAGAGGTGAAATCTGACACGTGCGGGTTCACAGATGTGGTATTCTTCACCGCCGAAGACCCCTTCAACGCGACGAACACGAGCAACCCGGTGCAGATCGAATGTGAAGAGAGCGACACGAGCACGACAAGCAGTAGCGGGAGCGGCGGAGCAAGCGGTGGCGGTGGAGGAGCAGGGGGTCTCTGCCAGTCGAACTTCGACTGCTCGGAATACATCTCGTGCCGCCCCAACGGTACAAAGGTGAAACGGTGCGTGGACAAGAACGGCTGCGAAGAGCCGGAACGCATCACCGTCGATTGCAATTACGAGGAGTCGGAAACGTGCCAGGAGCAGTGGGAGTGCGATGACTGGGGAGCGTGTCACATGAACGACACGCAGTACAGGACGTGCCGAGATGTCAACGACTGCGGCACCACTGAGAACAAACCGCAGACCGAGCGTTCCTGCGACTACCAACCCACGTGTGACGATCAGGTCATGAACGGTAACGAGACGGGCATCGACTGTGGCGGCTCG
>CAYWOP010000131.1:0-2849 GCA_964459935.1 uncultured Methanosarcinales archaeon
ATTTAACGTTTTTGCGTGGTTCCTCCCCCTGTTGTTTGTATACCTGGCCGGCGTTGCGATACAGGGCAACCGCCCCCGTATTTTATAAATTGTATCGATTATTCACTGACCGATGGCAAAAATTTTTTGGGACAAGGACTGGGTCAAGTTCAGTATCGCACTCCTCCTGTTCTGCATCGTCGTGGTCACGTTCGCGTACATAGAGGCGTACCTCCAGCAGGGAACAGTCGTGGCGAGGGTGAACGGTGAGCGGATCTTCGAGAGCGACCTGCACAACCGCACGGTCTTCGCGGCGATCAACGACGTCCTGCTCAGACAAGCAGCTGACAGCCGGGATATAACGGCATCGGACCGGGAGGTACAGCGAGCACTGAACGACACGGCTGCGACGCATAATATTTCTCCAGAAGCGCTGTTCCGAGCGATGGAGAACCAAGGCTACATACGGGAGGAGGTGCGGCAGCAGGCACGGGACCGTGTGCGGTTCCGGAAGCTGTTCGACCAGGAGATAGCGGTGAACGTGACGGAGCAACAGCTCCGGCAGTACTATGAGGAGAACGAGCGAGAGTTCACGTCACCACCTTCTATCACTGTATACGAGGAAGCGTGCGACTGCACGTATAACGTGACGCGACGCAGTGGACTGGAGCAAGAGTTCCTGGAAAGGTTGTTTAACGCTCGACCCGGGGATAGCTTCCGCTACGAGGGGACGGTGCTGACCGTGGAAGCAAAGTACGAGGAGCGAACGAAGCCGTTCAACGCGGTGAAGGAGCGACTGCGTTCCGTCCTGGAGCGGCGGGAGCGCGAACGAGCGATCGACCGGTTCTTACAAAAGCTCCGACAGCAGGCGGATATCGAGAACTACGTGCTCGAACGTGCGCTCGAGCGTGACTGGACGTGTCTCCGGAACAGCACGTTGTACGGAGCGTCGTGGGACTCGCAGACACGACGGCAACTGGAGGAGCTGGGTGAGGCGAAACAGTACCTGGAGTACGTGGAGTGCAGTGGTAAAGATTTTGTCAGTGCGGAGTGCAGGCGGAAGGGTATCGACGCGTTCCCGACCTGGGTCATCGATGGACGACGCCATCCTGGTTTCATGAGCAAAGACCGGTTGTATCGGCTGGCGTGTAGATAAGCGGATTTTCCAGCGTGTACCACCGGTTTTTAATATTGGTAGTGGCTGTCAGTAATACGTGGAAGAGGCCGTCAGGTATGTTCGGGAGAGGAGGAAAGAAGGAGACTCAGATGACAAGATACGTCGTTCCTTGCGAGAAGCTGGGTGGAGCGACCAGGATATCATAAACGTCTTTGAGCACGTCGAAGACAAGAAAACGGAGAGTACAAGCGTCCTGAAGTGGATCGGGTTAATCGCAATAGGCTTTCTTCTAGCGGTGACGGCAATCCTGGTGAGCGGACCCTTTCTTTATATAGCAACTTTGTATGCAGGTCTCACCGTCTTCGCGATACTGGGATCAAGACCTTCCTTGCGATCGTTCCTTCCTGCAGTGGTAACGGCCAGCGGGAGCTATCTGGTTCCGAGTGTGACATTCTTACTATTCTCTGCTAGTTTTCCAGATCACCCCCGGCTCATGAGTCTTCTGCAAATGAGGACCGAAGAAGTTCTCCTTACTCTTTCCATATTTACCTGCTTTCCGATTATACTATACTATCTGCAAGCGGGATACAAGGATGAGGAGAAGCTATTCCAAAGTCCGGTACTGGTCCAGATCTACACCATATTACTGAACGTGTTCTACTTCGTCTACTGGTTGCATCGGATCCAGTCCGGAGTGCGTGCACGAGGTGGAAAGACACGTAGCTTATGGTGGCTGCTCGTTCCGCTCGTCGGTCCGATCCTCATATACTACACGCTGTCTACATCACTTGAAGAAATAACGGGTCGGAGTTTCTACGCTTGGTTTTTCGTTTTACTCTGTGTGAACGGTTTTCAAACCGCTATCGTCCAGTATCTTATCAACAAGGATCTTGGCACACGTAAAGACAGGCTGTAAAGATTGGCGCGCGTCTGAGAATCTTGAGTAAAGTTTATCAAGCCGTTAATTCAGGGACAGCATATGAACACTGGGGAGCGACACTGGAATTGGTTGGTAGTAGCGGCGGGATTAATATTTTCCGGCATATCCTATTATCTCGCCGACGGAAGACTAGGTATAGCCGCGCTCTCCTCGCTTCTCGCAGGAGCCTTCATAGTAGCGCTCTGGAACGCAGAACGTGTACGGAGTACGGAAGAGGAACCGGCTGAGAAGGGATGGTCTTCGATGACTACCGGGTTGCGAGTAGTCTTCTCTTACTGTGTGTTTTCCATCTTGACTGCTCTGCTTGACGGGTTGAACGGAGTGCGACCACCTGAGTGGTTCTTCGGTGTAAACGTGCCTGCGTGGATCGGTGAACTGTCTTCGCTCCTCTTTACTCTCGTCATGGTATTCATCGTTACGGCTATATGGTATCGTGCCGGTATCTTTCCTGGTCTTGCTGGTCTTGCGTTCTTAATTGTAGAGGATACAGCGACCCTTCTCCGCGCGTTGACCTTTTCAGCTAATCGTATGATAGAGCTTGTGAACGCAACGGAGCAGGAGGCGGAACTACTGAGGGAAAGCTCGGCCAACGTGTGGATGGCAAAGGCGAGCACCGCCATACCCATAATAATTGTAGCCTTTGTGTTCTATTACTTGTATAGCCACCGCGAACTATTTGTAGACTTCGACCATTAATCACGTTTTTATTATGGAGTTCACCGCACAAACTTTTTTACATAAAACGCCCCTTCTACCCAGGTGTATGCGCTCGGCTCCTCCGCGCAGACGCGGCTCATCGCGTGAGGATCGACG
>CAYWOP010000132.1:0-2842 GCA_964459935.1 uncultured Methanosarcinales archaeon
TAAAACCGTCGGCTTCGAACCGACCGATCCAGGTTCGAATCCTGGCGGGTCCGGTTCAGTACCTGCGTTTGCATCGACTGTTCGGTGCCGTGGAGATCTTCTAGTAAGATTCACTTGTCCTGACTGCACAAACCTATTTAAACGAAACCTCGTTTTATCCCCGCTGTGACCGAGAACGATTCTGACCAGTCACGTTCTGATACCGCAACTTTGGACGAACTGCAGGACGAACTCGCGGAGAAAGAACGGGAACTGGAGGAACTCAGGGACGAGCTTCATGAAGCGGAAGAGGAACTCGAAACCGCGGAGGAAGAAGCAGCAGAATACAAAGACGACCTGCAACGCCTCCAGGCGGAGTTCCAGAACTACAAGAAACGCGTCGAGAAGGAAAAAGAAGAGTACAAGAAGTTCGCCAGGAAAGAACTCATGGAAGGCCTCGTCGGCGTACTGGACGATTTCGAACGCGCACTCGACGAGCTCCGCGACGCAGAAGATGTGAACGTGGAGGGGATGGAGATGATCTTCGACAACCTGCACGAACAACTCCGGGATGAGGGCATCACACCCATCGAAGCAGAAGGAAAACAGTTCGACCCGGACTACCACGACTGCATCAGACAGGTCAAGAGCGAGGAGGAAAACGGAACGGTCATAGCAGAATACCAGAAAGGCTACCTATTCCACGATAAAATACTACGACCAGCGAAAGTAATCGTCTCAGGTGATACGAATGAGTAAAATAATCGGAATCGACCTAGGAACATCGAACAGCGCAGCAGCAGTCCTCGAAGGCGGCGAGCCCAAGATGGTGAAGAGCACCGAAGGCACGTCACTCTACGGCAAGACCTTCCCCAGCGTCGTCGCCTTCACCGACGACGGCGAACTCCTCGTCGGCCAACCCGCCAAGCGACAAGCCGTGACCAATCCCGAACGGACTCTCGAAAAAGTGAAACGGGACATGGGTACAGAGACAACGTATGAGATCAACGGTGACGAGTACACACCGCAGCAGATAAGCGGATTCATCCTGCAGAAGATAAAACGCGACGCCGAAGAGTTCCTCAACGAGGATATCGACAAAGCGGTCATCACCGTACCCGCATACTTCGACGACAACCAACGACAAGCCACAAAGGACGCCGGAAAGATCGCAGGGCTCGAAGTGGAACGCCTCGTGAACGAACCCACAGCGGCCAGCCTCGCCTACGGCCTCGACAAAGAAGATGAACACCGGGAGATCCTCGTGTTCGACGTGGGCGCTGGCACGTTCGACGTGACCGTTATGGATATGGACGAAGGCGTGTTCGAAGTCCAGAGCACCGCCGGCGACACGGAACTCGGTGGTAAAGATATGGACGACGTCCTCGTCGATCACATCACAGAGGAGTTCGAACAAGAGACGGGGATCGACCTTACCGAAGACGAACAAGCGATGCAACGCGTCTACGAAGCCGCGGAAGAAGCGAAGATCGAACTCTCCAGTACCGTGCAAACGGAGATCAACCTCCCGTTCATCGCGGAGGACGACAACGGTGACAGCAAGAACCTCCAGATGACCCTGCAACGGAGCAAGTTAGAAGAGCTGGTCCAGCCCATCCTCGACAGGATGGAAGCACCCGTGCAAGACGCACTGGATAATGCGGACATGACCGCGTCCGACGTTGACAATATCATACTCGTGGGCGGACCCACGCGGATGCCCGCCGTGCAGGACTGGGTCGAAGACCGACTCGGGACGGAACCCGAACGAGGCATCGACCCGATGGAATGCGTGAGCAAAGGCGCAGCGATCCAGGGCGGCGTGCTCAGTGGAGAAGTGAAGGATGTACTCCTCCTGGACGTGACACCGCTGTCCTTGGGGATCGAGACCGAAGGCGGCGTGTTCACCAGGATCATCGAGAAGAACACGACGATACCTACGGAGAAGAGCAGGATCTTCAGCACGGCCCAGGACAACCAACGCGCCGTCACGATCAAGGTCTACCAGGGCGAGCGCGAGATGGCCGAAGATAACGAACTCCTCGGCGAGTTCGACCTCGTCGGCATCCCACCAGCGCCACGCGGCGTACCGCAGATCGAGGTCACGTTCGACATCGATGCTGACGGCATCGTCCACGTCAGTGCCGAAGATAAAGGCACAGGCAAGGAGCAGAGTATCAAGATCACCGCGCCGCAGAAGCTCGACGACGAAGAGATCGAGCAGATGAAACAGGAAGCGGAAGAACACGCGGAAGAAGACGAGCGCAGGAAAGAGCGAGTACAGACGCTCAACGAGGCCCGCGGTCTGATCAACAACGTGGAAGAGATGCTCGACGAGATGGACGAGCAACTCGAGAGCGAACAGACCGAGGAGATCGAGGCGCTCGTCGACGATCTGGAATCGCTTCTGGATGAGGAAGAGCCCGATGTGGACGAGGTGCAGGACGCGATGGACGAGCTCAACGACGCCGTGCAAGACGTGAGCTCGCAGATGTACCAACAAGCCGCGCAACAGGCCGAGGGCGCGCAGGGCCAAGCGCAAGGGATGGGCCAGATGGGACCCGGTGCGCAGATGGACAAAAATCCTGAAGATGTAGAAGAGGCGGATACCGTCGACGATGAGCGATGATTACTATGAGATACTCGGCGTCGACAAGGACGCCTCCCAGGACGAGATAAAACAGGCGTACAAAGACCTGGCGAAGCAACACCACCCGGACATGGCGGGTGAGGACGCCGACGAGGACAAGTTCAAGAAGATCAGCGAAGCCTACGCCGTCCTGAGCGACGAAGAGAAACGCCGGGAGTACGACAGGACAGGACGGCAGAAATCCGCCCGACAAAAGCAGGGCGAGCAGGAGAG
>CAYWOP010000133.1:0-2837 GCA_964459935.1 uncultured Methanosarcinales archaeon
CCGGCTCTTTCGTCAGCGCACCGTGCGTGCGGAGGTTCAAGATATCGTATTTGCTCCCGGTCAACCGGCTGATCTCCACCGCGGCGACGACGGCTTTCGACGGAAGGTCCGGTGATAACGTGACGAAGACCGTCGCGTTCGTCCCGTTACGCGAGGCGCGGATGAGGGGTTGTTCGATATCGGGAGTCGCCGGTATATCCAAGAGTTCACTCGGATGGTAATAGAACGGGAGCTTGTACGGCTGCCCGTTCATCTGGGCTTCGGTCACCCACAGCATGTCCTGCTTCGTGAAGACGAAGTTATTGTACTCCTTGGTCTGGCTGGACGTGTACCAGTACGCCCCGCCGACCACCGCGGCGAAGACGAGTACGGTACACGAGACAGCGATCACCAGTTTCTTGGTCTTCTCGTTCATCCGATCACCCCGAGCAGTTCGTAGATGATGTGTTCGGCTGCGCGCACCGTCTCTTGCCCTTCTCCATTGACAATGACGCACGCTCCGTCGACGGTGATGCTCGTCTCGTTTGACTGGCGGAGGTAGAGCACGGGAGAGTTCTGTGTAGCATCGTCGCACGTCACGACCTGTGATTGATACTCCGGTGTTTGACTGATCACACCTGACCCCACTCGGGGCATGTGCTGGACGAGTTCGTACCTGGCGACCGCGGCGCTCTGTACATCTGCCCTGTTCGGATCGAACGTCACTGTGAAGCCGTCCTGCAGGAGTGATTCCCAGCCCGCTTCCGTGTCGATGGTGAGCGTGCTTGTGGGTGGGTAGTAGAAGCTCCGCTGCTGGCCGTTTATCTCCGCCGCATACTTGTTATTCTGCCGCGTGAACTCGTACCCGTTGTACTGCAGGCTCTGCGGCCCGCTCTGCTGGTTCGCCTGCTGTTGCTGGCCTTGCGTGGGATTGCGCATGATGATGCCTGCCAGGGTGAAGCCGAGTACCATGATGACGAGGATGACGATACTGATGATCTGTTGTTTCCGCTTCGAGTTCTTACGCTTGCGACGGCGCATAGGGTAGACAAGGAGAAGTCCGTTTATATAAGTTGCTGGCCGTACCGAGACGATCACATCGTATCGAGCCTTCGGAGCAGGTTGGGATCGTAGAGACGCGACGTCGCTCTCGTTCCGGTATGCGTTTCTATGCGCGCCTTGATATCTGAACCTCCAGCGGATTCAGCAGCTTCGGCTCTATCGAGAAGATCACTGGTCAGGCGCTCGATGTCGCCCACGATAGCCCCGCTGTCTCTCCGCTCTTTGTCTGCGAGAACGTTTTCCCTGGCGAGCTCGTCGGAGGAGATATACAGTTCTAAGGCTCGCCAGAGACGACCGAGGTCGTCAGCAGCCCGGAGCCGAACGTCTTCAGAGCGTGCTCTTTTCGCTCCATCCAATAGTTGCAGATACTCTTTGCCTCGCTCTGCAAGCTCGGATACCACGGTATCCGATTCGTACCGCGTGGAGAGCGTATCGAATAGGTCGTCGACTGCGGTTCCCACTGACTCACGCTGGTACATCGTTGTTACCGAATCATAGATAAGTAGAGTAATTTTTATAATTACGGGGTGGAACAAAGCTTATAAGAAGAAGCGAACGCTTTTTGGGATATGAAGACAGAAGACGAGCTCAAACAGGCATTTTCCGACGAGATAGAGCAACATCACGAGCGCTACTTCCCCACCGAAGCGCTCGAAAGTGAAGGATTCAAAAGACAACAGTGTCAGGAGACGGGCACGTTCTTCTGGAGCACGACCGAGCGGGACGTGTGTGGCGAGCCGGAGCTCAACGGCGGCTTCACGTTCTTAGAAGATACTCCCGCTGAGTTCGAAGGCGATTACATCGACATGTGGAACACGTTCGAGGAGTTCATGGAAGACCGTGGGTATACCGGTATCGACCGGTACCCCGTCGCCGCGCGGTGGCGCGATGATACGGACTTCGTACAAGCGAGCATCTACGACTTCCAGCCCTGGGTCGTCACCGGTCGCGTCGATCCCCCGGCGAATCCGCTCGTCGTCCCGCAGTTCTGCCTGCGGTTCAATGATATCGATAATGTGGGTGTGACGATGAGCCACAACACCGGGTTCGTGATGATCGGCCAGCACGCGTTCGAGCGGGACTGGGACCAAGCCACGTATTTCAAAGACCTACTGCACTGGTTCACAGATGGTCTGGGCATCGACAAGGGCGAACTCGTCCTCCACGAGGACGCGTGGATCGGCGGTGGTAACCTCGGTCCGTGCATCGAGTTCTTCTCCCGCGGCCTGGAACTCGCGAACCAGGTCTACATGACGTACGAACGCACCCGGGAATCGTGGCGCGAACTCGACCTTAAAGTGCTCGACATGGGCATGGGACACGAACGCCTCGCCTGGTTCACCAACGGTGAGGGAACGCTCTACGACGCTACGTTCCCGACAGTGGTCGACCGACTGCTGGACGAGACAGGGGTAGACGTGGACGAAACGTTTCTTCAGGACTACCTGCCCCACGCCGCACTTTTGAATATCGACGAGGTCGAGGATATCGATGAAGCGTGGCAAGCGGTCGCGGACGAACTCGGTATGCCAGAGGACGAACTGCGTGAGAGGCTCGAACCCCTCCCGGCACTGTACAGCGTCGCTGAACACGCTCGTACCCTCCTCGTCGCCCTCGCGGACGGCGCGCTCCCAGGGAACGTAAAGGGCGGGTACAACCTGCGCAACATCTACCGCCGCGCCCAGGGCTTCATCGACCACCACGATTGGAATATTGCGATGGAGCAGGTGTGCGCATGGCACGCGGACTACCTTGAGCCACTCTTCCCGGAACTGAAGAGGTCGATGGAGGAGGTG
>CAYWOP010000134.1:0-2820 GCA_964459935.1 uncultured Methanosarcinales archaeon
TCGTGCAGCGTCGTCGGGTACAGCGGGATGCCAAGATGGAATCCAAGGTTGGGATTCGTCAGGTTCGTGTCCATGACAACTGTATCAACGCCGAACTCGGTCAGTGCCGCACCCAGATTGGAGGTGACCGTCGTCTTACCGACGCCGCCCTTCCCGCTAGAAACACAGACGAGTCTGGTCATTGGTCAGCTACGGGGCGGTAAGGCTTTTATATCACACGGGGTTTCCGAGGAGTGAGTGATAACAGTGCGGGTGGGACGGAGGCGGGATGCAGGGAGCCAATCTACATAAAACTGGTCGCAGCCATATGCGAGTGTATGGCCGAAGACTTTGCCGCGAAGTTGCAGCGTATCGAACAGGACTGGCAGGAGCGGTGGGATGCGAACCGGGTGTTCCACGTCGAGGAGGATGCCGGTGAGGAGCCGTATTACGTATTGGAGATGTTTCCGTATTCGTCCGGGAACCTGCACATGGGCCATGTCAGGAACTACTCGTTGGGCGACGCGTTCGCACGGTACAAACGCATGCAGGGATACTCCGTCTTATACCCGATGGGCTACGACAGCTTCGGCCTACCAGCGGAGAACGCCGCGATCGACCGCGGCGTGGACCCTGCAGAATGGACCAGGGAGAACATCGCGAGCATCAAGGAACAGCAGCAACTCATGGGCCTGAGCTACGACTGGGACAGAGAAGTGATCACGTGCGATCCCGAATACTACAAGTGGAACCAGTGGATATTCCTCCAGCTCTACGAAGAGGGATTGGCGTACAAGGACGACGCGCTCGTGAACTGGTGTCCCTCGTGTGAAACCGTGCTGGCAGACGAGCAAGTAGAAAACGGCCTGTGCTGGCGGTGCGACAACGAGGCGGAAGAGAAGGAACTGAACCAATGGTACTTCAAGATAACTGAGTACGCGGACGAACTGCTCGATGATTTGGAACAGCTTGACGGATGGCCGGAGAAGGTCCGGACGATGCAGGAGAACTGGATCGGGAAGAGCGACGGGGCGACGATCGAGTTCCCCCTCGCGGATCACGAGGAGACGATCGAGGTCTTCACCACGCGTCCAGATACAGTATTCGGCGCGACGTACATGGCACTCGCCCCCGAGAATCCATTGGCAAAAGAACTCTGCCATGCGAACGGCAAACGAGACGAGTTCGACAGGTTCTATAACCAGGTACAACAAGAAGACGAGGAAGAACGAGAAACAAGCAAGGAAGGCCTCTTCACCGGAGCGTATGCAGAAAACCCCGCCACCGGTGAGGAGATCCCAATCTACGTGGCGAACTTCGTCATCCAAGCCTACGGCACGGGTGCGATCATGGCCGTCCCCGCCCACGACCAGCGCGACTACGAGTTCGCCGAGAAGTACGAGATCCCTATCAACAACGTGATCGACCATCCGGACAACGACGACGGAGCAGCATACGAGCAGGAGAAAGGGACGCTGGTCAACAGCGGTGAGTTCGACGGGCTTTCTGTCCGGGACGGCAAGGAAGAGATAACCGCGTGGCTCGACTTCCAGGGCTACGGTGAGAAGGACGTGCAGTACAAGCTCCGCGACTGGCTCATCAGCCGCCAACGGTACTGGGGCACGCCCATTCCCGTGGTGTACTGCGAGACGTGCGGGATACAACCGGTTCCTGAAGCGGAACTACCGGTGGAGCTTCCCGAGGACGTCCATTTTACTCCAAGCGGGAACCCGCTCGAGACCAGCGACTCCTTTAGCGAAACAGTATGTCCAAACTGCGGCGGTGCTGCACGGCGGGAGACGGACACGATGGACTGCTTCGTCGACAGCAGCTGGTACTTCCTCCGCTACTGCAGTCCACACCTCGACGAGGCCCCGTTCGACAAGGACGAAGCGGAGTACTGGATGCCCGTCGACCAGTACATCGGCGGGATCGAACACGCCGTCTTGCACCTCCTATACGCCAGGTTCTTCACCAAAGCGTTGCGCGATCTCGATCTCGTGGATGTGGACGAACCGTTCAAACGCTTATTCACGCAGGGCATGGTCACGCTCGGCGGCGAGAAGATGAGCAAGTCTAAAGGTAATGTGGTCGACCCGATGGATATCATAGAAGAATACGGACCGGACACCGCTCGGTTCTTCATATTATTCGCCGCGAGTCCCGACAAGGAACTCGAGTGGGACGACGAAGGCGTCCGCGCGTGCTACAACTTCCTCCGCAAGTTCCTCAACCTACTCGACGCTGACACTGACGATGAGAAAGGAACGGACGAGCAAGCGATACAAAGCCTCGTGCACCGCACCGTCGAGTCCGTGCAGGAGCACATGGAGTCCTTCAACATCAGCCACGCCTTGCAGGATATCGTCGAGCTTATCAACAAACTGCACAAGTACAAAGAGGATCACCCGAACCGAGACGTGCTTCACGACGCTGTGGAGCGACTCACGTTACTCCTCGCACCGTTCGCACCCCACGCAGCGGAGGAGATGTGGGACGAACTGGACAAGCCCGGCTTTGTAAGCGCTGCCGGCTGGCCAGACGTCGACGAGGAGAAGATCGACCGAGAGGCTGAAGAAGCCGCCACGCTCATCGACCGCGTCACAGAGGACATCAAACAAGTACTGGACCTCGCCGGCATCGATGATCCGGAGCAGGTCCACCTCTACGTACCACCACAGTGGAAGTACGACTTCTTCACACGGCTCAAGGAACTGCTCGAGAAAACACACGATCCGGGCGAGATCATCGGGGAACTGATGGAGACCGACCTGCGCGAGCACGGTGAGGACGTCAGCTCACTCGTCCCGAACTACGTGAAGAACGAGTCCAAGCTCCCAG
>CAYWOP010000135.1:0-2776 GCA_964459935.1 uncultured Methanosarcinales archaeon
CGGCGTGCCGCTCGAGGAGGGTCGGGAACGTGCGTTGAACTGGCATATCCCCGCGTACATCGCACTCGGTCTCGACCCGGAATCCACGCACTTCTACTTCCAGTCCGAGAACAAGGCGGTGGTGCACGAGGCATACCGCTTCGCACAAAAAGTGACGTTGAACGAGTTCGAGGCGGTCTACGGGAGTGCCGACCCGGGTAGGATCATGTCCGCGGTGACGCAGATAGCGGATATCCTGTACCCGCAGTTCGAGGAACGACGTCCTGGGATCGTGCCGGTCGGGGTGGACCAGGACCCGCACATCCGGTTGACCAGGGACGTTGTTGGGAAGATGAAACAGGAAGGATTCGTCCCGCCCAGCGGTATCTATCACAAGTACATGCCCTCGCTGGGCGGTGCGATGAAGATGAGCAAGTCCAAGCCGAACAGCTGCATCATGCTCACCGATGATCCTGAGGAGGTCTGCGAGAAGATCAAGCGGGCGAAGACCGGCGGTCGGCAGAGCCTGGAAGAGCACAGGGAGAAGGGTGCTGTCGTGGAGGAGGACATGGTCTTCGAACTGCTAAAACAGCACCTCGTGGAGAACGATGCGGAACTGGACGAGCTCTACCACGACTACGCGGACGGAGAACTCCTGAGCGGCGAGTTGAAGGAGATAGCGTGCGAAAAGATGACCACGTTCCTCGAGGAGTTCCGCGAGCGGTTCGAGGCGGCCCGTGAACTGGTGGACCGTTCCTTCATCGAGGAGACCGCGGGAAACTTTTAAATACAACCATGGACGCGTTCACCGTATGCGAGTCGCACCATTGCCCGGCACGTTCATGCTGTTCAGCATCGTCGGGTTCTTCGTCTCCGCCTTCTACGTCTTGAACTTGTCTGTCGCGTGGGGGTTCGCCTTCTGTTTGGTGTTCGGCGTCATGTTCATCGCGAGCATCGTGAGCGTGTTCCGCGCTGATGCGGAGACGCAGTTACGGATGGACGAGATCACGTTCCACAAAGAGGTGAAGGAGCGGGAGGTCAAGTCGCGCTCGCAGGTCGAACGGATGACGAAGGACGAGATCAAGGAGTACGCTGCGGAGTTCGGTATCGAGCTCTCTACGAACGATCTGAAGGATGAGATGATCGATCAGTTCTTCGAAGAAGTTCAGTAGATCACTGCTACGAGCACTCGTTTGATCTGATCGCACCGGATACGTTCCGGATCTACGTCCGCGTTGTTATCACCTTTGGCGAGGAAGTACACTCCTTCCTGGTCCACTCCTTTCTTGACGACGCGGTGGATGATGATCCCGTCTGCGACGTCGGCATCGTAGCTGATGACGTCACCTTTTTCGATACCACGGCAGTTCTTGCCTGGGGCCACTTGAATCGCGTTCGCTCCCTTGTCGATGAACGGGACCATGCTCTTCGTCGGTGTGAACCGGCTCCATTGTGGATTGTCGATGTCGAGGGAGACGCCGTTGCTGGTCACGCGTATCTGTGACTCGCTAATGCGATCTTTGGGCATCTGTATCGTTGAACTGTTGCCGAGTGGTTGTTCCGTATTTGCGGTGGACATGGCGCTGTCTGCGGCGAAGCCTGCGAGGAATGCCAGTCCGACGAGCAGTAGTTTGTATTTCATCACAACTCCCAAGCGACACTTTGTTACTTGTTGATAGCAAAAATAGGACAACTGGTATTTAAATCTTTTGGTTTTTTGTTATTTTGAAGTAGTTACATCTGGTTTTTACAATATGGAAAGGAAAAACGTGGGAGATCGAAAGCTTTCAGATGAGCGATGTAGCTTCGACACGGGGTTGATCTAGGCCCGTTATATCAAGAAGCGTGGTCTGCGAAATACTCTTTGGCATACTCGATGAACGCTCGTTCCTGTTCCGTCGGGATTAACGCACCGGCAGCGTACTGATGCCCGCCGCCCTCACCATCCACGTACTCCGCAAGGTCCTGGATGATCTCCTGTAAGTGCACTCCGTCCGGATTCCCTGCAACGCGTATGGACACCTTCGTGCAGTCGTCCTTCCGCGCCATGGACAGGAAGTACGTTCCTTCTTCATAGTCGCCGGACTTGGACAGGATGCTGATGACCGTGCCGATGATCGTCGCGAGCACATTATCTTCGGCATTTATGATCACGTAGCCGTCGCCTTGCGTCACGTACTCGTCGCCAGCGTCCTCGAACCAGTCCAGCGCATCCACGATCTCCTTCGTGTACTCCTTGCGCACCTGCTTCGCCTTCTGCTTGAAACCAGGCTTGTCCAGGCATGCTCCGAGGCCGATGGACGCTTTGTCCAACCGTCCACATGCGTTGAGCAACGTGGCGAACTCCTTCGCATTGCTGAAGATGCCCTCTTCATGCGGGATCGTGTAGACTGGTGTGATGATATCATCTTGTGACGCTTCCTCGCACCGCATCACCAATCCAGCGACGAGCTGTTGTCGCTCCTGTGCGGAGAGATCGCGTAGATACCGCCACTGCCCGTCCTCCTTCGGCGGGATACCGAGGGACTGGAGGAACTGTATCGCCCCGGACGTGGAGTTGGACACGCCCGGTATATGGAGATCCGAACTGTACTCCAAGAGCTTGTACAAAGGCCGGCGCTCCTTCCCGTACAGGTTCAACCCTTCACGCACATCGAGCACGCCAGCGTCCACCGCGATCTCCTTGATCTCCTCGTTCAACCCGTGGAAGCCGAAGTCCTCCTGGACATCCCCGATCGCACCCACCATGGCGATGTGGCCCATGTCTTCATTCTTCTGGTCCAGGGCGCGGGCGAAG
>CAYWOP010000136.1:0-2767 GCA_964459935.1 uncultured Methanosarcinales archaeon
CGATCACCACGACGTCCTTGTTCACACGTATCCCTTCACGAGCAGTCGTCCCTGTGTCGTGAGCATGATCTCCTTGCGACCGTTCACCTTCCGCGTTGCGACGAGCCCGAGGTCCTCGAGACCGTCGCTCTTGAGATTGCCGTTCACGTGGTAGCTGATGAGGGGCTTGCTCAGGCCGGTCTTCTCACTGAGTTCATCCAGGCTCCCGCAACAGTCGGGTTCCTCGTGTATCACCTGTAAGAGCTCCCGTTTACGCTCGCTCAACTGTTTGTGATAGCTGAACTGCATGATGGGGAGCATCTGTACGTCACCGTTGTTCACGCCGACTGCTTTGATACCGTTGACGAAGGCAGCACTCACCGCGATGCACGATGTATATTTGTCGCCGGTGGAGACGCAGAAGATCAGCTCTTCTTGCCTCTTCTGGGATTCAGCGACGTGCTCGAACATCGCCTCCCAGAGGTCGCCGCGCAGTTGGTGTGTTTCTACTTCAATATCTCGCTCCCGCAATCGTTCCGCGATATCCGAGATGTCCCCACTACCTGGATATGTGAAGAAGAGTACGGAGTCGGGTTCGATCGCCTCCACGCAGGGCTCGATGGCGTTGACCGAGTCACCGGCGGGAGCCAGCATGAGCGTCATGAAAGGCGGGAACGGTGAACTGTTCTTAAAACTTCGGCCACACGTTTTTAAAGAAAATATTTATACCGGTGGGCACTGTTTTACTCACGGTATCTCTGCAGCTGCCCACGCTGCTATACGCAAAGATACGTAACATCCAAGGATAAGAGTGTGTTAGCATTCACAACACTATATGGCAGTGCCTCTCGTGATTATCAGGAGTTGAGGGCTCGTTGGATCGCCGCTTCGATCGTCACGATATCCTGCGAGCCGATGAGTAGCTCGCCCTGGAGTGGTCGTGCGGTGGCGCCCACGACGAACGAGGGAGTGCCCGTCACGCCGATCTGACGTCCTTCTTCCATGTCCTGCCGGACCTGTTCCGAGACCGTCTCGTCATCCAGGCACTCTCGGAAGTCGGACGTGTTCAATCCCAGGTCGTCCGCCCAGTTCACGTAGTTCTCTCGTCCCAGCTGGTTTTGATTGTCGAAGAGCTTGTCGTGGTACTCCCAGAACGCGTCTTGGCGCTTCGCGCACTCGGACGCCACGGCGGCGCTCTGCGCGTTGTCGTGCATGGGCAGCGGGAAGTGTTTGTAGGCGATGCGCACCGTGCCGGCGTTCACGTAACGCTCCAGCAACGGTGGCAGGGTCTGTTCGTAGAAGTTCTTGCAGTATGGACATTCGAAATCAGAGTATTCAACAACCGTAACGGGAGCATCCGGTTCTCCCTTGACGGGAGCGTCGCCGATTTGTGTGCTAACGGTCGGGTTTGGACTCTCCGTTCCGAACCATCCCCACCATTGGTTCCAGAATCCGATGACGAGGAAGACGACGAGAAAGAAGATAGCGAAGGCGACGATGTTCTCCACCGTTTCGTTCTCGTTCTCTTCCTCACCCATACCTTTGTGGGAAGAAGACCGTGTTTTAAAGCTTACGTCGGGACGACTGACGTGTCCCGCGACGTGAACAGGTCGAACGTCCAATCAAGCACCACGCGGACCGTGTTCTGGATGCCAACGAGTTTGGTGAGGTAGACGGTGCGCCAGATGAACCAGGCGACGAAGCCGTACAGCCGCACACCGTGTATCTTCGCCACCGCGTCACCCTTGCCGAGACTCGCCAGGAAGCCTTGTGGTTTGAATATGAAATCTTGGGTATCCTCTCCTCGAACGGCGCGTGCGAGGTTATCTCCGGCGGCGAACGCTTGGCGGTACGCGAGCTGTGCCGTGGGTGGGAACGTGGATCCGTCGGGGTTCGCGAAGCCGGCGACGTCCCCGATAGCGAACGCATCCTCGTATCCTTCGATCGAAAGGTCCTGCTCCACAGGTACGTAGCCGCGTTGTTTTTCCACACCATTTACCGGGACATCGACCGGCTTGACACCCGCTGCCCACACGACGGTGTCGCTCACCAGTTCCGTTCCATCACTCAGCTGTATACTGTCGTTTTCGACCTCCTCCGCAGCGGTGTCCATATGGAGATGCACGCCACGTCGTTCGAGCACGTGCATCGCGTGGTCACGGAGTTTATCGTCCACGCCGTTCAGTACTTTCTCGTTCAAATCCACCAGGTGTAACTCGAACGTGTCCGATGGGATGTCGTAGAGCTCGCACAGTGCCTCTGACCACTCAGCTATCTCGCATGCGAGCTCCACCCCTGTCGGTCCACCGCCGACGATGACCGTTCGCAGCGTGTCCTCAGGACTATCAGCGTGTTCCGCCGCTTCGAAATTGTCGATGATACTGTTACGCAAACCTGTCGCGTCGGACATGCTCTTCATCGTGTAACAGTGCTCTTCCGCTCCGTCGATGCCGAAGTAGTTCGCCGTACTGCCCAACGCGTGGACCACGTAATCGTACTCTCGTTCCCCCGTCGAGGTCTCGACCTCGTTCTCCTCAAGGTCGATGGATTCTACGGTGGCGCGTTCGAACGAGAAGGATGCATCGTCGACGACCTCGCGGACGGGTTGGACGATGTTCCGACCGTGCAGGTTACCCGTCGCTACCTCGTGCAGCAACGGGATGAAGAGGAAGTAGTTCCGGTCACTGATCATGTGCACATCGGCATCTGTTCGTTTCAGAACGCGTTTAGCCGTGTAAAGACCGCCGAATCCTCCGCCAAGTATCAGAACGTCGTCCATCGTTCCCGG
>CAYWOP010000137.1:0-2760 GCA_964459935.1 uncultured Methanosarcinales archaeon
AGTGGCGCAGGCCTGGGAAGGTTAGAGCGCTTGCACGGCTGCCCTGATCGCTTCGTGGAGGTGGCGGCGCAGGGCGGGGAAGCCGTCGTGCGTCCTGAGCCGTTCTTCGTCCATGTAGAGCCGTTTATTAACCTCTACCTGCACCGCGTGCACATTCTTTTCCTGTGAAAACTGACCGATGGTCGGCCCGCCGCTGTACGGCTCGCCGCGCGTCACCGTGTACCCGTTCTGCTCGAGTTCGTTCTTCATAGCGGAGATGATGCCGTGTGACGCGGTATCGCCGTCTTGCGTTCCCAACGCGATATCCGGTCGTTCCCCGCTGTCGGGAGTGTTGTCACCGCTCGTGGCGTTCATGCTGTGCCCCGCGATGAGGAGTGCGTCGCCGTGGCGTTGCACCGCTTCCTCGATGCGTTCCTGTACAGCGTCCTGATAGTCATCGTAGACGGTGAGGAGTCGCTCGCGTTCGTCCTCGGTCAGTTCTCCTTGCAGGCTGAGTTCCATCCCCGCGAGGTAGTTGTGCAGCGCGTCCTCGTCCTTGTATCCATTTATGTCGTCCTCGTGGAGGCGTTGCCGGTTCATGTTCACCACGTAGCGGTTGAGCGGTGTGGAGACGCGACTCGCTGGGTATGCGTAGAGGTCGTCGGTGAAGAGGTCCGCGTCGACGAGCCATCGCCGATCGATGATGTATTTGTCCATCAGATCGACCGGGACGCACGTCCCGGCGTGCGGGAGTTCGAGCACGCACGGCGTGGCTTCCCGTGTCACATGAAGCGGTGTTTCGACGCGTTCGGTGTCTGAGAATACGTCATATAGGTACATGCGGCGGATACGGAGATGGAGCGTTTTAAGTCTTGCCGTTGAGCTCGTGGCTGTGCGCACGGACGAGTCGCTGCACGCCCTGCCTGTCCACGGTGACGCGTTGCCCGTCGATCATCTCGATGACGAAGTAATCATCGATGGGTTCGATAGCGCGTATTGACTCCGTGTTGATAACCGCGTCGACCTCATGGACTCCATAAACAGTATCGTTTTCGAACCGCCGTACCTGTACGATTGCCATACCTGAGTTAATAAAGGAACACACTTAAGGGTTGGGGTGGCCGGTCCCTTGGTACGTCTGCAAGGTGGTCACTGGACACGTCGTGTCGCGGTCTTTGTAAAGGAGTCGCTCGGCATTGCATGCGATGCTCGTGGGGGTGTACGATGCAGGAGCGGCAGTGGTCCATGCGGCACTCCGACGCGCGCCGTCGCTCGTCATCGACTGTGCGAACATCGCTGACACGCACCTATACACGGGGTGGCAAGCCGAGGAGCGGTTCCACGAGACGTACGTGCTGGAGATCGATCTGCTCTATAAGTTCCGTGACTGCATCCCCGTGGCGAAGCGCTTCGTTGAACAGAACGGCATCGGGTTTGTCGCGGTGACGTCGTTCGGGCACCTGTTCGATTACGGCGACGCGGTGGAGAACTACCACGTGGTGCGGCACGCGTGGGAACGGCTTGCTTCGCTCTCCGTTACGACGGTCGTGGACGTGCCGGAGCAGTACCGGAGCGTGGCGGGGGAGTTCTGTGAGGTGGTCACGTGGGACACACGGTGAGCAGTCAGCGCGACGCGGTGGAGCGGATGATCGCGGAGTTGCAGGACTACGCGGACGCGTTGCGCGAGGACGAGCAAGAGCTCTTCGAGGAGGTGCTCAAGGAACCGTTGCGCCACGTCGGTGCGATGTCGAGCGCGAACAGCATGCACGTCTGGGCGTTCACGTTGTTGAGCATCATCGTCGAGCAGGAGAAACGTATCAGGGAGTTGGAGGATGATCGACGCGTACAGCACGACGGACTCGATCGTGTTGTGGAAGAAGCGTGGCGGTGAGGACGTGCGGGAGGAAGTGCCGTACACCGCTTCCGTGTATGTCGGGCCGGAGGCGGAGCGACGTCTCGCCCTGCAGAGTGTCGCATATGAGCGTGTGACGCGTGAGACCGTGCTGGACGGACCGGTCGAACTGTTGCGGGTACCCGTCCCGGAGGGACGGTCGAAGTGGTCGTTCGTGAATTTTTTGGAAACGACGACTCGGTACCGCGTTCCGCTGTACAACGCGGATATCGACAAGGCGCAGATGTACATGTTCCAGCACGAACTCACTCCATTTGGTGATGAGCCAGATTTGGACGTGTTGCACATGCGCGTCGTTCCTCACGATGTAGGGAGTGAAAAAGTTGACCGGGTGGAGTGCGGGGACGTCGTGTTCGATGGTCAAGAAGAAACGCTCCTCCACCGGTTCGCGACGTACTTCGCACGGCGCGATCCTGATATCATAGCGGTGCCGCACGCGTTCCGCCGCGTCCCGTTACTCGAGCAACGGTTGGAGCGGTACGGTGTGGACGTGGCGTGGCACCGGTGGGATGCGCAACCTGTGGAGTACCGCGGTGGTGATTCGTTCTATAGCTACGGCGAGGTGCGGTATCATGACTTCGCCATCCGCCTCCACGGCAGGCTCCTCATAGATACGGAGTCGATGATGGGCGAGGAGTGCACGGTGGATGCGATGCTGGAGATCTGTCGCTTGACCGGTGCGCGGTTGCAGCACGTGGCGAGTCGGAGCTTCGGCGCGGCGTTTCAGAAGAGCTTGGTGCGGGAGATGGTCCAGCGCGGGTACGTGGTGCCGTACAAGGAGAAGCCGATCGATCGACCGCTTTCGATGGCGGAGCGGGTCAAGGCGGATAGTGGCGGTCTCTCCCTGGATCCGATGGTGGGGTTCCATG
>CAYWOP010000138.1:0-2760 GCA_964459935.1 uncultured Methanosarcinales archaeon
GCAGCTGACCGCGTTGCTCCCGCGCACGCAGTCCTTGACGAGGGTTTCGTAATCCGTGCCGCACTTGGGTACGTGCGTGGTGGCGAGGGTGGTGACGAAGCGACCGGCGACGACTGACTGTCTGAACGTGTCCTGTCCGGAGCTCGTGTCGCCGGAGAGGCCGTAGGAGACGATGAAGATGAAGAGGATGCCGCCGAGGAGGAGGAGCATGAGGAGTCCCATGATCTCCATCTGTCCTTTCACGATACCACCGCCTCGAGGTAGCCGAATCCGGTCCGTCTCGTAAGAGGATCCCTGATCTCCACCGGTATCTGCACGGCTGTAGCGTCGTCATCAAGTGTGCCGTTGTAGACCGTCCAGGTCGCGTTCCTCGGGTAGACTTGATGCACCGTAAGTCTGGAACGGCCGAACCGTTCTTCGAAGTACGGCGGGCTGTACCGTGTTTCATTGACGATAGCGATCCTGACCCTGTCGATACATGCCGTATCGCGTTCCTCGGCGTAGGCGCAGGCGATGTCGCGGAGCGATGCGGCGCTCTGTGCGGTGCGGAGGACGTTGAGCTCTTCCAGTTCCCGTTCCTCTTGCTGGACGGAGTCTTGTTGGAACTGTGCGTAGGCGAAGAGGCCGAAGAAGAGTAAGACTGTGACGATGAGCACGACCATGATCATCTCTCCGCTCTCTATCTGTCCTAGATCTCCGGGCATGATCCTCGCTCCAGCTGTCCTGTGAGGTTCTCGAGCTGTTCCGCGTGCCTGTACTGAGGGAAGGCGCTTTGCATCTGTTTGTACGTTTCATTGAGTTCGTCCAGGACGGGGATGCAGTCATCGCAGTCCTCCGGTGGTGAGCACGGCGCGGCTGCGCTGCGGTTGCGGTGGAGACGGTGGGCGCGTCGCTGGTTCAAGGAGGAGATGTTCTGGAACCGAGTACGGGCCTTGTCTACGTTGCAGCTGTATCGGTCCACGTCTCCTGTGAAGACGGCTCCGTAGAGCATAGCCTTGCCGATGAAGTCCAGGGAGTTGCCGTTGATCTCTACCGTGCCGTTCTGCAATCCGTCGTTTGACTGTGTTATATTAATAATAGGGGAGATGTCGGGTGCGTTCGTGCCGAAGAGTACGTACCGTGCGTTCTCGAGCCCGGGGCGTTCTTGCAACTGCCCGGTCTGCGTCACGTTGATAGTGAAACCGTCGGGTAGGTCCTGGAGGAACGCATCGACCGCGTCGCTCGCCCCGCTTGTCGTGTTGTCGATGACGAGCATAGTGTCGCGGTCGGCGACGTAGAGGAACTCGGTTATGGGGTACGGCAGTTGCCACGTGTAGCTCCACGCGTAGAGCTCCTGCCCGTCCAACCGCTCTGGAGCGAACAATGGTGTGTGCCTGGTATTCTCCACTGCTTCTGCTCCGTCCATGCGGATGGCGGAGAGGTCGGTCTGTCCGGGTCCGGGACAGTCGATCGTGAGCGATACATCCGGTGTCTCGATCGTGGTAAATGAATTGGAGGCGTGACGGGCGGTGCGGAGCTGTGTGGAGGCGTGGTCGAGCACGGTGTTCGCTTCACGGGTCTCGAGCGATCCGCGTTCTTGCATGGCGAAGTTGATGAGGAGGCTGAAGACGGCGATCCCGGCGATGAGGGCGTACATCCACGTGAGGCTGACGGTGAGTTGTCCGCGCATCGCACGCTTCTGTTAAGTACTGGTTTATTTGTTTTGCCCGGTCACTCCTCGCTCCGCAGCGTGTAGAACAGGGCGACGGCAAGGACGAGGAGCGCGATGAGCGGTAGGAGGCGTCGTACTACGCGGTTCACGCGGACACCGCCTCGGAACGCCGTATCGCATCGTCCGGTACCGATACACCGAAGATAACCAAAACAAATACTTTGTAAGTATCATAGAGTATCGAAGATACCGCTCTAGAACAGCGGAAAGAGCAAGAAAGAGCCCAGATTTCCCTACAGAAACAACAGTACCGTAGATATATGTATAGCTTCAGGGTGACGCACCGGACCGACGACGAATACAAATACTATGTCAGTAATCAGTTTATAAATGTTTTTCCGCGCACACGCAACACGCGTGTAGAAGCATCACCGCTCTGTCACGAACGTCTCAGTACCCCGTCCCTCAAACTGCAAGGAGACGGAACCACCGGAAACGTTGAAACACCGTACCTGTTTTTCCAGAACAAGTTTGTCGGACGACGCCCAGGGTTCCATGAACTGACCGTCGAGCAAGATGTTCAGACGCGCCCTCGCGGCCTCTTCGACGACGCGCTGCTTATTGGAATCCGTAACGTCTCCAAACGAGCCCGACGCAAAACTAGCAGACCTGTTCGCCAAACACAACCGTCGGTACGCGCAGGGCATGTCCAACCGTTCAGTATGCACGCTGCCGTAGTCATCGTACTCCTCGATATATCCCTGCAGACTCGTAAGGAACCGTGCCCGTTCCGCCGTGCATTGCCCTGTGAGCATGCCTGATATCGCGCGGTAGCCGAGCAGGACGATGAACCCGACGACTACGATGAAGAGGATGAACGTGAACACCTGCTTGACCTGACCCTTACTCATCGAACTCATCCAGGAGTTCCTCGCGCTCTTCCTTCTTCCGCTCCCGCCTGAGCTTCTGCAGGATACGTTTCTTCTCGCGCTTCCGCGCCTCGTCAGCGGTCTGCACGCTCCGACGCTTCCCACCATCGCTTCCCTGCCGGCGCTTCCCGCCTTGCTTCCGCGATCCGCTGTCACCGGGACGTGAGGATGGACCGCCTT
>CAYWOP010000139.1:0-2759 GCA_964459935.1 uncultured Methanosarcinales archaeon
CCGCCGTTCTTGGCCATCTCCAACGCCATCTCTGCTTCGGTCACGGTGTCCATCGCTGCGGTCATGATACCGCCGTTGGTTACCGTGAGTTCGTTGGTGATATGTGTGGTGAGGTCTGCGTCGCCCGGTGCGACGGTGGAGACGCGGTCGGCGAGTGTGATGTCATCGAACGTGAGCGCTTCGCCGCGTTCGTGATGCACGTCGAGCGTTGCTGTTACGTGGTCGTTGAGCTGGACACCGTCGGGGTAGCGTTTCGAGAAGTCGTTGCCCTCCATATCCAGAGTGGTGCAGAACGGATTAAATAGTTTTTCATATCCGCTGGAGGAGGTTGTCCACGCTGGGGTGTTCTGCGAGGTCGCGTTCGAGGAACTCGGGGACGGTCATCCAGGCGTAGTCGATGATGTTCTCCGCCTCCGCCGGATTGTCGTGGATGTTGATATCCTCTGACTCTGCAGTGCAGCGGTACGTGTGGCAGATGACCTGGCTGTCGTTGAGGTCGGCGTTGAACCAGTACAGTCCGAGCGGTTCGTGGATGGTGATGGCCAGCCCCGTTTCTTCCTGTACCTCTCGGTGCAGTGCTTCCTCTGGTGCTTCGCCGTATTCCACTTCACCGCCGGGCAGGTCCCAGGCGATGCGGGGTCCGAGGTCTTCTTTGAGGACGAGGAACTCGTCTCCTCGCTCGATGAATGCTTTGACCGAGGTGGTCACGTATCCCATAGTGCTGGAAGACGCGTTCCGCTTTTTATACGTTGTCGACCGATATAAAAACGTACAGTCTTTCCCTATCGGTATGAAGGATGAGATCCGCGTGTTGGGCATCGACGACGCTCCGTTCGACCAGCAGGGCGTGGACGGAGATGTGCTCGTGATCGGAACGGTGTTCCGCGGTGGGTCGCAGTTGGACGGTGTTGTTTCGACCAATATCGAGCAGGACGGTGACGATGCCACGTTGCAGTTCGTGGAGATGATCAACAACTGCAAGTTCAAACCGCAGCTCCAGGCGGTCTTCTTGGACGGGATAGCCTTCGGCGGGTTCAACGTGGTGAACCTGGATGTACTCTATGAACGTATCGATATACCCGTTGCGACCGTGTCTCGGAACAAACCGGACCGCCAGGGCATGATCGACGCCTTGGAGAAACTGGATATGCACGAGAAGGCAGAGTTGGTGGAGAACGCTCCCGAGCCGGTGCACGTCGACGGGCTCTACGTGCAGGTCGTCGGCGATGTTGACATCGAGAAATTATTACCTGTGTGCCGTTCCGGCGCGGACATCCCGGAAGCGCTCCGCACCGCGCACCTGATCGCCGGTGGCGTCGTCGACGGTGAGTCACGCGGTGGCGCGTGATTACCTTCTATATAATCGTTGCAGATATGTATCAAGGGAGTCAAGAGATTCAGTAAGGCCCTCATAACTTGTCGGTAACCGCTTCTCTATTTGGCGTAACGTGGAATTGTACGTCTCAGGATGTTCAAATAACAAATGCATTTTGTGGTCTCCTGCGATGAGCTGGGCGCCCGCTTGTCGAGCACCCCAGTCCATGTGAATCCTGAGTTCACGGGTATCGTAGCAGTCACGCAGTAGATACCGCCGCTCATCCAATGAACTTGCCCGCAGTGACACTACCGAGTCTTCCATGTATCCGACGACTTTTGTATGGAACTCCGTCTCCACATTTTCAGGGAGACATCCTCGCGGCGAACTGCTCATATCCGGACTCATCGGCGATGCTGGTGTGCCAAGCAAATCATCGGAACGTGTGTCAGTCAGACGCTCAATGGCGAGCATCGCAAGATGGATTTTGCGTGCCACCGTAGATGTGTCTCTTTTCCTGAAACCGTGTTCCTCCATGAAGGAGAGCACGCGATCGAGCATACATACAATATACAGGACGTGATACAAAAAAGCTTGCGTCTGTTCACTCCCGTATGATGACGTTCCCACGTCCCCGTTTGACCTTGCGTATCTCGCCTTGATCCTCCAGATCCGTCAGGATGAGCGAGATCTTCGATTGTGAGAACGGGAACGCTTCCCTGATCTCTTTCTGTGTCACGCGTTCGTTGTCGTCGATAAAATCCAGTATGGCAGACGCGTCGTCATCTCGCGACTCCTGTATAACCTCGTCGCGTTCGTACAGGACCTTGCTGTAGTACAAGGCCCAGACGATGAGGGCGAGACTGGCGAACGCGAGGTACGGCAGTGAAGTATCCACGGGTTCCCAGTAGCTGAATTCCTCCGGATGCACGGTCGAGTTCAGTGACCTGTTCACGGCGACATCCGGGAAGAGCACGAGGTCGAGCACGTACACGCCGTTCCCATCTACCGTGATGTTCTCAGTTGTGGCCGATTCTACGTCGCCGTCCTGGTAGCGCTCCGCGGTGAGTGCATACCGTCCCGGCTCGACCTCGAAGCTATACTCAGGATCCGCTACCTCGCGTTGGCTCGGGGTGGTGTTGATCGTCACGACCCCTTCAACAGGATCTAGAGAAAAGTCGTATACCGTTCCTTTCAGAGTCCCTCCGATTACTGCGGGTAGCAGAACGAGGATGAGGAGGTAGCATAGGCGCATAGCTTTTTCGAAACGAAACTGTTCTTATAAAAGTTCCACGTATATTGAAGTTCAAAATACCATCTATTACCTCTATAAAATCTATTTCAACGTTTTTAAAGTTTCTAACGCCTTTTTTACCACTCTTTACACCGCAGGAAATAAGAATTTTTTTAAAGTAAATAGCGCTTTGTAGGGTGTGAGAGACGA
>CAYWOP010000140.1:0-2743 GCA_964459935.1 uncultured Methanosarcinales archaeon
GACCTGTTCGAGGAGGCGAAGCGTCGCGTGCGGGAACGGGCGCGGGACTCCGGGGACGCTGTGGATACGGAGTCCGTGGCGGAGTCCGTCGGTGTGGGCGCGATCGTCTTCAACGACCTGAAGAACGACAGGGTGAAGGATATCGAGTTCGACTGGGACGACGTACTCGACCTCCAGGGCGACACGGGTCCGTACCTCCAGTACACCCATGCTCGCCTCGCCGGCATCGTGGAGGAGAGCGATGAGTCAGCGGTGCTCGACGCCGCTTTGGAGGAGGAGTTGGAGCAGCGCATCATCGCGCACCTTGAGGACTGGGACGCTACACTTGACCAAGTGGTGCGGGATGACAAGCCGCACCACCTCGCGCGGTGGTTGCTCGAGCTCGCGCATCATGTCAACACGTACTATCAGAAGTACCGGGTGGTGCAGGATGACCAGGCACTCGAGCGATCACGCCTGCTCCTCATCGACACGGCTCGCTCGTTCCTCGCGACCGGTCTTGACCTGCTCGGTCTGGACGCCCCGACATCGATGTGACGATGGAGATCACGGAACTCCACGACGCGATACCGGAACGTGTCTACGGCAAGCTCGAAGAGCTGGGCTTCACGGAGCTGCGACCCGCGCAGTACAAGGCAATCGAGCATGGTTTGTTCGATGACAATAATCTTTTGATCTCCACGCCGACCGCTTCGGGGAAGACGTTAGTGGCGGAGATGGCGTTCCTCAACGCCGTGTATGATGACGCGGGGAAAGCGGTGTATATCGTTCCGTTGAAGGCGTTGGCGCAGGAGAAGTATGCAGATTTCACGGAGGACCATCCGGAGCTCGACATCGCGATGACCTCCGGGGATGTGGACAGCGCGGATACGTATCTGAAGAGCTATGACGTGATCATCGCGACGAGCGAGAAGTTCGACTCGCTCCTCCGCCACCGCGCCTCGTGGATCCAGGATGTCAAAGTGCTCGTGGTAGATGAAATTCACTTGTTGAACGATGCGCAACGCGGCCCCACGCTGGAAGTGGTCATCACACTGCTCCAGCGCATGCTCGCACGCGTCCAGGTCGTGGGGTTGTCCGCGACGATCGGGAATCCCGAGGAGGTCGCGGAGTGGCTCGATGCGGAGCTCGTGGAGGACGAGTGGCGCCCTGTCGAGCTCCGGAAAGGCATCTACCTCGACGGCGACGTGGAGTTCTACGACGCGTAGTACACGTCGTCCTGGAAGAACTCCTCTCTTTTTACATCGTCCAAGACCATATGCTCCTGGACGTCGATGATGCCGAACTTCTTGCCGAGGATGTCCTTGAACCCTTTCAGGTCTTCGATCTCCTCCAGCACGACCTCGACGAAGAAGTCGTAGTCGTTGTTCACCCGGTACACGCTGTTCACGTGCTGGTGTTCGCGGAGGAACCGCTTGCACTCGTCCAACGCTTCCGGGGGGACCTTGACGAGCATGGCGGCGTGCACGTCGTAGCCCAGCGCTTCGTAGTTGAGCAGGACCGTTCGTTTCTCGATCACGTCGCCCATGTACTTGTTCAACCGGTCGTAGATCGTGCTCACCGGTATCCGCGTCTCCCTGCTCATCTTCGTCAGGTTCTCCCGACCGTCCTTGCGCAGCCTGGACAGTATCTTCACGTCTTTCTCCTTGACCATCGTACCACCTCCGATACTGTCACTCTATCATAGATACAGTTCTTTATAGCTATGCGATATAGAATATATACGATATATACTGTATGTATCACGGCGCGGCTGGCGCTGTCGAGGTGAAGAGCGCGGCGAACAACGCGGCGCCGTAGAGCGTGACGAATGTCGCTTTCACCAAGACGACGCTGAGTAGGCTCTCCGTCATAGAGAGGTCACTTGTATTCATAACGGTCCGTGCGGTGATGCCGCACGACCCGACGATGGTGAAGAGGAAGACGATGCCGGCGAGGAAGAGCACGGGTTGGTAGAGACTGGCCAGGCCGAGGATGAGGAAGCCGACGCCGAGCATGAACGCCCCGCTGCTCACGGCGAGGAACGTGTCGTCAAGTGCGATGTCGCTGAAGAAGCGGAAGAACATATGATATAGGAGTGTGAAGACGAAGATAGCGAGGAGGTACGCTCCTGTCATCGTGGCCGCGGTGGTCGTGGAGTACTGAAACGCGATGCCCGCGCCGGCAAGCACTGCTGCGACGAGTGCGAGGAGAACGCGTTGCAACACCGTCGTATCCATAATCTGTTCGATGAACTGTTGCATCAATGCACCAGTGACTATGTGCTCTTTTAAACTTTTCTACAGGTCGAGCTCTTCCAGGCGTTCACGTTGTTCCTCCGAGAGCTCGTCCGGCACGTCGACCTTGACCGTCACGTAGTGATCGCCCTTTCCATAACCACGCATGCGTTCGATGCCTGCGTCGCTGATCTTGAAGGTCTTGTGGCTCTTCGTCCCTTGTGGTATCTTGATCGTCTCCTCGCCGTGCAAGGTGGGGACGGTGACCTCACCGCCGAGCGCTAATGTGGTGAAGGACACTTCTTGCTCGCCGTACACGTCGGGTCCGTCGCGTTCGAACGTGTCGTGCGGTTCCACATCTATAACGATGTAGAGATCGCCTTGCACGCCGTCGCGCACGCCGCCCATTCCCTGGTACTTCAACTGCGTGCCGGACTCCACGCCAGCAGGTACATCGACCTGTATCTCGTCCGTTTCGCGTACCACGCCGCGACCACGGCACGTGTTGCACGGGTTCGTCACTCGGT
>CAYWOP010000141.1:0-2733 GCA_964459935.1 uncultured Methanosarcinales archaeon
CCCGGTGATGTCCAAAGCTACCTGCGCGCCCGTTTTCGTCATTTGGGAACTGTTCCCCGCTATCTTTGCTCCGAGGTAGACGTTCCCGCCTGGCAGCCAGTGGCCCGCGGTGACCTCTCCCTGTACTTCTTGGTCCTGTAACTCAAGGTTGACGCCGAGGTAGCCCGATTCCGTATGTTGGGACGGATCGAAGTAGTTCGCTGCTACCGGTGAGAGTGCGCTTGTCGCTCCTTGCTGACCGCTCGCGTAGAGCTGTGTCAACGAGGTGGTGAACCCTGCTCTGTCCGGACCGCCTTCCAGCGGTTCTTCGGTCATGTCGCTTGCGAAGTCGATACTGATACTTGACGAGGACGTCGCGGGAGTGTGGGTGACTGAGAGGATGCCGGCTGGGGCGTTTCCCGAAGCACCGTAGGCGAAGGATCCGATATAGCTCTCTCCGTAGCGCATCAGTGCTACGAACGTATTTCTTGGGAGGCTGGTCCTCCAGCTCGCATTGATATTTGTACTGTCTTGCTTCGGGAAGTGTATCAGTTGTGCCTCGTAACCGTCTTGGGTGAACGCGCCTTCGGTCACGCCGACGAAGTACTGGGTCACGGTGTCGTACAGTCCGCCGAGGACGAGGTCAAGGTCGTTCTCTCTGTTGAGGGTGATGTTGGCACGGCCTCCGGCGCCGTATGTAATCTCGCCTTCGTTCCGAGCGGTGGATATGTGCGCGAGTAACTCCCCGAGTCCGTACTTCTGTTTTCTCGAGAGAGTGGCTTCTTGCATGTCTGGTGTCAGTTCGGTGGAGACAGCGCTTTCGCTCTGTGATCCTTTTATCTCTACCTATAAGAACGAGCTGCTGGTACCGGTGTTCGCTCGTCCAGCGATGCGCATCGGTTCATTCTCTTTCGTGGTACTCGTGTCCGTGTCTGTCGAATCGTCGTGCACATTTTGCTCCCGCATGGCATCTGCGACGCGTTCCGTCAGATCAACTGCGTCCCGGTCTGTTTCTGCGTGGTGTTCCTGCGTCTGGACGGTGGATGCATCTGCAGTCGTGAGCGCAGCCGGTGCTGCGAGTGCTGTTACGGCTTTCGCGGTGCTTGGGATGCGGTCTTCCAGATATTGCAAACTCGGTTCCTCGGTCACAGCCACACTCTGCATGGAAGACCTATTTTTATTGCTTTGTATTTTTACCATTAAAACGTGGTAGCAATACTGTTTAATATTTTTCAATATCGTAAAGAAAGGCGTAGGTATTAAAAATATCGGCATACTTTTTTCTAGCATGACCTTTCGACTCGGAGCACACGTCTCGGTCAGCGATGGCATGGAAGCAGCAGTACAGCAGCAGGAGGAACTGGGCGGGAACTGCGGACAGATATTCGCAGGCTCGCCTCGAACATGGACCGTCGGTTCCTATACCGAAGACGAAGCTACGACGTTCCAAAAAGCACGTGCGGACCATGACCAAGGCCCGTACGTCATACACAGCACGTATCTCGTGAACCTCGCAACGCCGAAAGATGATCTGTTCAAGAAATCGCTGGACTGTCTTCAAGGCGAACTCGACGCTGCCGCACAGCTTGGAGTCGAATACGTCGTCTTCCACCCCGGCGCCCACACCGGATCGGGACGGGAGAACGGTATCGAACGCATCGGAGCCGGTATCGATAAACTCGATATCCCAGACGAGGCTACCCTGCTATTGGAGAACACGGCGGGCAAAGGAACGACGCTCGGGAAGACCATCGGCGACCTCCGTCGCATGCTCGACGCCACCGATACACCGGATGACAAGCTCGGCATCTGCATCGACACGTGCCACGCACACGCAGCCGGGTATGAACTCCGAGACGAGAACGGATTCGAGGATTTCATCCAGGAGATCAAGGAGGATATCGGCTTGGATATGCTCAAGGTACTGCACCTCAACGACTCCAAGGATGCACAAGGAAGTGAGAAAGACAATCACGAACACATCGGTGAAGGAAACATCGGCGACGAAGGATTCCGCAACGTTGTGAACGCCGCGAAGTTCCAAGACACCCCGATGATACTCGAAACACCGGTGGACGAGAAAGGGTACGCTGAGAACGTAGCGAAGATACAGAGCTTGCGAGATGCGCAAAGAACTCAATGAAGCGTTAGAGGATATCGTAGAGGTGGACTCGCCTCGCACGGGCTTGCGATTACATAACAAACAGTCGCGTCATTATCTCTCGCAGATGGGCGGTGTCGCCGAGCACCCTCAGCGTGCCGCCGTCTCAGTCAGTGAGGCAGAGCAATGTGATATTCCTGCGGGAGTAACCAAGGGTTTGCCCGGCATGATGAGCGCGGAGTTCGACTTCCCCTCTCTACAACAGGTCTACAGAGGAGAGAAGGGTCAAGCGGTGTATAGCGTGTGGTATGAGATGGGCTTGCTCCCTGATGAGAGTACCGGGAAGGTAAAGGAACAGGCAGTCAACGTAGTCGGAGAAGACTCTTCGGCCACCGTTACACTCCGGCCGGAAGGCGTGGCCTACCTCGCCACCGTTGAGACGGGGCCATCCGGCCTCTACGCTAGCTTACTGAAGCAACAGCTGCACGGGGAAACAGTTACTCAAGAAGAGGCCCTTGCCCGTATCATTCCCTATATCAAAGAAACGTGTTGCTAGGACCGCTCGAACCACAACCACATCTCCTTCCCGTCCTCTTCCTTGAACTTGACCAAGACGTAGTCGCCCTGTAGCCGTTCACCGTCGAGCGAGAAGA
>CAYWOP010000142.1:0-2724 GCA_964459935.1 uncultured Methanosarcinales archaeon
ACGAGCCACAGGAGTACGAACACGCCCGCGGCCACGAGGTAGTCGTTGACCGTGTTACTCCAGAACGTGACAGCGCCGTATTTCCAGTCGAGCATACGCGTAAGAGAACGACGATTGTATTTAAGACTTTGCGGAACAATTAAATGCGCAGTCCCGTTCTCTCCAGGATATGCGTCTTACCGTCGCGTCCGACCTGCACGCTGCAGAGGTGTGGGATGCTATCGCAGAGCGTATCGACGCTGAGTTTCTCAACCCGAATGACATGTTGCGGGAACTGGTTGATACGGTCGACGGCCCGCTCGTCTTCAACGGGGATATGATCGATTACTACTATGCGGACTACGAGGGCGGCGGAGAGAGCAACTGGAACTTGTTCTTCGACGTACTCGAGGACTACCCCGATGAGTATTACTGCGCGCTCGGCAACCACGAATACCGTAGTCACGCGTACAACTTCGATCTCTACGGTCTCCAGCACGTCGATATACCCTCGGATCTTCGCAGAGGACTCCCCAAGGACTTGCACAAGTATTTTCGCTGGGCGGAAGAGCTGCAGTCGATACTGCTCAACGGCGTCGAAACGCTCGAAGACTACCCTTTCCCGCGCTACTATAAACGCTCTGTGGAGGATGTTGAACTGCTCTTCATGGATACCGGTCCGGACGCGTTCGCTGACATCAGTGGATATACGGACGCGCTTCGTATCAGGGACCGCATAGCTACGACGATTCCGGCACGTGGTTTGGATGATGCACAAATAACGTTCCTCAAGGACAACCTTCCTTCCAGCGGAACGGCCATCGTCTTCATGCACTGTCCGCCGTTCTTCGCTACGGGCGAGCCGGAACCTGTCACGGTTGACCGCAGTACATATGAATCGATCAGTCGCGCCGCAGGTCCGAACCGTGGCTACGACGCGACCGGGTTTCTCCAGAACAACTGGGAATGCATCGAGACGTTGATGGAGAGTTCCGCGAACATCATCGTCATCACCGGGCACACTCACCGAACGGGACAGTTCCTCCTCGAGAAAGAATCGAGGATACTCCGTGGTTCCGACCGTGAGGAGGTGAACGAGCGGTATGACGATGAACATTACATCAAATTCATCTCGAATCTTCCTCTCGGCGCTATCAAAGGGGGGAACGAGTGCGTGGGCTATCTCACGCTGGATGACGACGGTTTCAAGTACCACGTGTTACGGGATTTCTCCTGACGGTAACCGTTATAAACACGAGCTCTTCTGCAACGCGTATGCAACTCACCTTCCTCGGCACGAGCAGCATGGTACCGACGAAGCAGCGCAACGTCTCTGGACATTTCTTGGACTACCAGGGAGACGGGTTCCTCATCGACTGTGGTGAGGGCACGCAGCGCCAGATGAACATCGCCGGTATCAACCGACTACGCGCCACTACCGTGCTCCTGTCACATTGGCACGGCGATCACGTCGCCGGTCTCATCGGGTTTCTCCAGACGGTCGGGAACGCGGACACGTCACCACCGATCACGATCGTCGGGCCGAAGGGCACGGAGGAGAACCTTCACCATCTTTTGTCAGCGGTGATCCACGATATCGAACTCGATCTCTCCGTTCATGAATATAATCCGCGACCCGAAGCGGTCGTGTTAGAGACGGAACGGTACGTGATTCATTGTCGCAACCTCCACCATCAAGTCCCGACCCTGGCGTACCGGTTCGAGGAGAAGGACAAGACAAGGGTGGATATGGACGCGGCGAGGGAACTCGGTCTGGAGGAGGGACCGATCATCGGCCGGCTCCAACGGGGCGAAACTGTTGAACACGAGGGAACGACGGTGCATCCTGAACAGGTCACGTACGAGCAAGAAGGAAAGATAGTCTCGTTCATCATGGACACGGCGATGTGCGATAACACCGTGGCGATCGCCGACAACGCGGACGTGCTCGTCTGCGAGGCGACGTACAGCCACGAACTCGCTGACCAAGCGAAGGAGTACCGGCATCTCACGGCCAAACAAGCTGGTCAGATCGCGAAGCGAGCCAACGCGGACAGGTTGTACCTCACGCACTTCTCACAGCGCTACCCGGACACGTCCGAGCTCGTCGCGGAAGCCGAAGAGCACTTCTCCAAAGTGGAGGCGGCGGACGACTTCATGCAGGTCGATATATGATCAGCGTGGAGGAGATGGAGCGGTTAGAACGCGAGGCCGACGCGTCTGAAGAAGAACTGATGGAACGGGCCGGGCGCGGCGCTGCACGGGTACTGCGTGAGAGGTTTTCCTTTGACTCTGTCCTCGTCTTCGCAGGGGGCGGGAACAACGCGGGCGACGGGTTCGTCATGGCGAGATACCTCCAAGTCCCGACCGGCGTGTTGCTTACGAAAGAGCTCAACGGCTTGCCAGAGCGACAGTTCCAAAACGTGGACTGGGGCGTCGCTGACTGCCAGGCCGACCTGGTCGTCGACGCGATGCTCGGTACCGGCGTGGAGGGAGAACTCCGTGAGCCGATAGGCTCAGCGGTACGGCTCTTCAACGCACTTCCTGGGAAGAAGATCGCTCTGGACGTGCCGACCGGTGTGCATCCTGACACGGGCGAAGGGGAGCTCGCTTGTGACGTCGACCTGACCATCTGCTTTCATGACCGTAAGTCGGGCGTGGCTGAGCCGGTGGAAGTCGTGGATATCGGGTTGGCGTAAAAATTAAATACACTGCTTAGTGCTTAATGACATAGGCAGTTCAGAC
>CAYWOP010000143.1:0-2708 GCA_964459935.1 uncultured Methanosarcinales archaeon
GCTCCGGACGTGATGTTTTTCAGACCGTTCTCGAGCATGTTCTGCGCGAGCAGTATCGCTGTCGTCGTGCCGTCACCTGCGTTGTCTTGCGTCTTGTTGGCGACTTCTTTCACGAGCGTGGCGCCCATGTTCTCGAACTTGTCCGTCAAGCTGATTTCATCAGCGATGGTCACGCCGTCGTTCGTGATCGTGCAGGAGTCGTCTTCGTCCAGCACGACGTTGCGGCCCTTGGGGCCGAGCGTGATAGTGACGGATTGGGCGAGTTTGTCCACGCCGCTGAGTAGTGACTTCCGTGCGTTTTCGTCAAAGAGTAGTTTCTTGCTCATGATCGATCACCTCAATCTTGTACCTTTGCCATGATATCTTCAAAGTCGATGAGGAGATATTCTTCTCCGCCGTATTCGACTTCTTCGCTGCTGTATCCACCGTAGATGACCTTGTCTCCTTGCTTCAGCGGGAGACTGGAGCCGTCGTCGCGACTCCCTACGGCTTCTACGATGCCTTCCTTCTTGTCTTCTTGTGCGTCCTCCGGGATGTAGATCCCGGCGTCGGTCTTCTCCTTCTGTTCCGGTTTGCGTAGTAGTACGCGTTCTCCGATCGGTGTTATTTCCATGGTTTTCCCTCCTTACTGTACTTCTATCGTGTTGCTTTCGTTGTCCTGGTTGAGCGTGGGTACTTTGATCTCCAACACGCCGTTGTTGTACGTCGCTGTTGCGTTGTCGCTGTCCACATGTTTTGGAAGTGGGAGCGTGCGTTCGAAGCCGTGGTAGCTGCGTTCGAGACGGTATGCTCCCTCCTCTTGCTGTTTGTCTTTGTGTGATTTCTTTGCGCGGACACGCAGCGTGTCGTTTTCCAGTTCGATCGTGATGTCGTCTTTCTCCACGCCGGGCACGTCCATCTCTACGATGATAGTGCCGTTGTCTTCGTAGTAGTCCACGCTCGGTCTCGTGTAATCGGTGCGTGAGCGTGGTTCTGTGACGTGGTCGAAGAGCTTGTCCATCTCGCGTTGCATCTTGTTCATCCTGTCGAAGATGCTTGGTCGTGCCATCGTAACCACCTCCGTCGTCGCGCTCACACCGGAGAAAAGACCGTATTCTTTAAAAAAGTTATGATAAAAATACACTTCCTCTCTAAAGAATAGATATGATATCTATTAGTAGCAAAAGTTTTTTATAGTAATCTTCGCTATTCACATCTGATGCAGCGCAAGATCTTGGTCCGGAAACTGGAGAAGCCGAAGGAGGAAGATATCGCGAACGATATCAACTGGGTCGTGGACAGCTTCGGCTGGTCCAGCGGGCGGGATATCGAGAGCACCGCGACGAAGATCGTTGAAAGTTTATTGAAACAGTTCGCCGACCGCGTCGCCGTGGAAACGAGTACGATCGCTGAGGACCTGGACATGAGCAATCACCGCGTCAATCATCATATTCGCAACTTAATCGACTCCGGTGTCCTGTACCGGAAAGGCCGCGAGATCTATCTCCGTGGCGGTTCCCTCACGGAGGCCGTGGAGGAGATGCGGAAGGACGCGAACCGGATCTTCGACGAGATCGAGGAGATCGCCGAGGAGATCGATGAACGCCTCGGGTATCCCAAGCGGACGTGATTAGGTCGTTCCTCTTCGCAGCGCAACGAAGTCGGAACCGATCGGTGTCCGTGGGAGACGGGGATATCCGTTACGGTATTCTTGACGATACAAGTCTCCGTGCTGTTCGGGGATCAGCAGCGTTCCATCTGGTTCTAGACGTCGCTCTAGCGGTCGCTTGTCAAACTGCGTATAGTCAACGCCCGCTGTGAGGTAGATGACATCAAAGGTTGCCTCTGGTTGGTGGGATGAGTTCGTCGCATCGCCATGGTGCACCTCGACGTCTGGTTCGATACCGTGGATCTGGTCGAGGTGAGCGATGTTTTCCTTACCCAGGCGTGCGAGCGCTCCGTGTCTTTCCGTAGTGACGAGCTTGCCCTCGGAACCCAGGAGGAGCGAGACGAGGCCCGCGTGGTATCCGCAACCGGTTCCGACCTCCCACACGTCCATATCCGGTTCGAGCTCTAGCAGATGGGTCATGTACGCGACGTAGGAGGGCACCGAGCAAGTCTGCCCGTGTGTGATCGGAAGTGCCGTGTCCTGATAGGCATACGCTATCATCGATTCGACATCGCTCGCAGGAGTAACTTGTTCACCTTGTAGACGCGCGGGCTGTTTTGGGGCGGGGGGAAGGAGTCCGTAGCGAGGGATGAAATCGCCTCGATCAAGTTCTTCTCTGAGCGTCGTCCAAATGGAGTCCGATATGTTGTCGTAGATAGTTCCGGGAACCACCGTAGACCTGATCTGTTCCACCATCTGCTTGTTTCCGTCGCGAACATTGTCTGTGCGCAGCGGTCGCATCCACTGCGGTAGTGAGGATAGCATGTTATAGATGAAAGGTGCTGGCCTTAAGAAAGTGGATGGTCGCTGTGAAAACTGTACAAACATTGGACTAGATGGCTGGGAAGCGCGGGATTACCAGCTCAATTCGTTACTATGCTTTGCTGGGCTTGGAAGTATCTGGAAAGTGAACGCAGCCAAGCAATGACTCCCGCTACTCCGGGTTAATTATTTACTATATAGAAAAATAGTATTCGAACATATCTTACGGTTGTGTGTTGAAGCTACTTTGTAAGCTACGCTACGCCTCCAACGGTTCGATCTTCTGGAACGCTTCGCT
>CAYWOP010000144.1:0-2699 GCA_964459935.1 uncultured Methanosarcinales archaeon
GGATAGCTGCTTCGTTTCGGTGCCTCCTCCAGCATTTCTACATCTTCTTCGCTTTCGAACGCCCACCACGTGTAGAAGAAGAGACCAGATTCGGTCTCCCTGTCGGGCTTTTCACCACCCTCATCGTCGTCATCATCTGAGTCGTGTTCCGCTTCGGCAGGGAAAGGAACAAGCAAACCATCTACTGTTTGGCCATCTTCTAACTGATCTGTTTGAAGGTACCAGCGATTTTCCACTTCATACTTGTTTGTGTCCGCAAAGTATTCAAGCGCATAGCTGCAGTATTTTCCTTCGTCGTTTCGTGCCCAGAAGAGATACGTAATACCTGGTAAGATAGGAACATTGTCGAATTCGAAGTTGCCCTCGTCATCCGTTTCAACCACCAGGTTAAGTTGGTCGAAAATGTCACTATCACTAAGATAGGTTCTGTACGGCTCTTCATCTTTGAGTTCCTCCACGTCTGATGCGTCCCGCAGGTCGAACGCTCGTCCCGAAGATCTGAAGGTTTCTTCTCCGGGCAGGATTCCTAGATTTACCTGGGCTGGGACACCGCCTGTCATCTCCCCTGCGTCCGAGAACCCTTGAACCTGTCCGCGTACAGTGACATATCCCTCGATTCTATCATCAGTCATTGGCGAAGCTCCGTATAACTCCTGTCGTGTAGAGGGTGCCGTCCCGATACTCCACGTTCTTTATGAACGGTTCGAACGCTCTGGAACGCTCGCTATGGAACGGTAGGGTTATCTTGAAGGTTCGCTGGGAATTTGGCGTGAGATCCTCTGTACGCTCTGCTTCCACCTCTTCTTCTGAGCCGAATACGTTACCCCACCGTTCTAGTACATCCTCCGAGTCGCGGACCGGTCCTTCCTGTTTCTTGTATAACTCTTCAGTATCTAGTTCGTACGTCACGCGTATCTTAATCGTGAAGCTCGGCATCGTTATGTAGTCTCCACCCTGGGGCCACATCCCGTCCTTATCTGTCTCTCCGCTGTAATACCGTGATTTTGACCCCCAGTCTCTGTTGATCCAGTTCCCCATAGCGTGTATCATTCCTTGTTTAACGTTCCATATCTCAACTTCTGCGTTGGAGACCGGCTCTCCCTCTTTATTTGCGACGAAGATTCTTACCCTCGTTGGGTTTTCCTCCGCTTCTTCAAAGTCATCCTGTGAATCACCGCCGTTACCGCCGCCCCCTCCGGATCCACCCCCGCCAGAGCCGTTGCCACCATTACCGCTCGTGAACGGGTTCCAGCTGCCGCTTCCTCCGCTGATGCCGGCGACTGCGAGGATCATCTGTATGAACTTGATGATGGCGAGGATGATGCATATGGTATACGTCCAGGAGAGGATGGTGCCCATGACGGTGTTGAAGAAGCTCTGCGCTACCGCCACTACGACCCACCTCCGCTCGGTGGAATGTATTCCATACCTTCGAGTTCGATATCCTGCGTGGATTCGCTGAGTGTGGGTGCCTGATTTGGCTCCGGTCCGAGATTGTTCACTTCGGATGCTGGTGGTATCTTGTCGTTCGTGATCTCTTCCCAACTCCTCATGGGTACTCCGCTTGCTGAGCTCGAGCTGGACGTGCTGGTGGATGCGCCGTTGCCCGGCGCGTCACTGAGGATGTCTGCGGGGATGCCGGTGAAGGAGACGTAGATGATGATCAGCCATGCCACTGCGAGTAGGATGAGTATGCCGAGGAGGTGTTCTACCCAGTTGTCGTTCATCTCTATCATGGCGAAGTAGATGAGCCCGCCGAGAAGTGATAGTATGAGGCCGCCGCCGACGATGACGCTGATGGTCCCGCCGGTGAGCTTGACCCATTGCTCGGGCATGAGGAAGATGCCGAGGAAGGCGAAGATGAACGATGCTATGCCTGCTGTTTTCTTGTCGAAGAACTTCTTCAGAGAGAAGTTCGCGATGGCGAAGTACAGGATGAAGAGTGCGAACCGTATCACGCCTTCTTGTACCCGGTCATTCTGCAGTGCGTCGAACGTGAAGAAGTCCGCGATCATCCGGAGCACTGTGTCCATGGGATCGAAGCCGATTGCTGCCAGGGCGAGCGGAGAAGCGGCGATAGCTGCGATAAATAGCTGCTTCGGCTTCATGTGACGTCTCCTACGCGTAGCAACTGCTGGTGCTCGTTCATATTTAAATCTTTCTACGTGCCCGTACGGGCGTGGACACGGTGATTGCAAGCTATCTTGGGAAAAATATCAGTAAAGCCTGTTCCCTAGTACAACTAAAGTTTTTTGCTATAAATTATTATCTTTTCATGTCGTATATACTATATATAGTACATATTATATGTATTTTAATCTTGTTCTACCAATAAGTCGTATGTAAACTTTTTTGCTTTTGTTCGTAATCTTTAACCGAAGGCGTCGCCGACTTTTTCTTGGAGCTCTTCGTCCATCTCGGAGATACTCTTGGTACCGTATAGGTCCATCGTCGTCTGATAGGAGAGGTGTCCGAGTACTTTCTGTACCACTTCAAGACTGAGCCCGCGGTCCTTGAGGATGCGTGCGCAGCTATGGCGCAGGAGGTGGGGGTTGATGTTCTTGAGCTCTGGTACCGGGTTTTCAAGATCCGCTCGGTCGCCTGCTTTGGCGACGATGCGGTTGATCTGTGTTTCGGATATATGCCCCCGTTCATTCAGGCTGGATTTGGCTGGAAAAAGGTGGCCTTTGTCCGCGTCA
>CAYWOP010000145.1:0-359 GCA_964459935.1 uncultured Methanosarcinales archaeon
TTGCAGGATCATGTACGCGATGCGTTGCGGGAGCGCGACATCGATATATTGCACGTGGATCCCAACGATCTCCAAGAGGTCTACGAGAGCATCCTGAGGATCGGAGAGCGTGTCGACCGTACGGGAGCAGCAAAGGCACTCGTCGAGGAGATGCAGGAAGAACTCCAGGATCTCAAGACTCTCGACGTACAAGAGAAACGTGTGTACTGCGAGGAGTGGCATAATCCCCCCACAGTGGCGGGGAACTGGGTTCCCGAGTTTGTGGAGATCGCTCGCGGTGCAGGCCACACGGTCCGAATCGGCGATGGGACCGATACGGAGGAGCTCCGTGCCGCTGGTGCGGCGAATGCGAAGACAGT
>CAYWOP010000145.1:369-2668 GCA_964459935.1 uncultured Methanosarcinales archaeon
GGTTCGGTGAGAAGGATGTCCGAGAACAGGTGAAGAACAGAGAGGGTTGGCAAGCTATACCCGCGGTGGCGAATGAGAATATCGTTTCTATCGATGACAGCCTGTTGAACCGGCCAGGTCCACGCTTGGCGGAGGGATGTCGTGCGATACGAGACGCGCTGCGTGACGTTACGTGAGGGCTCGTTCTGCGCGTCGGTCCTCGTCCAGGATCTCGTCCGCCGGGATCTCTTGCGTGAACGTGTAGACGAACTCGACGCTGACCGTGAACGATTCGTCCTCGTCCTGATACTCGAGAAGGACGACCTCCACGGTTTCCGTACGTTCGACTTCTATCACGTCGTCGGCTGCCTGTGCTCGTTGCTTCACTTCCGTCGGTGGTTGGGGCGGTCGCATGAGGGTGAGAAGCTCTCTGCCGTGTGGGGTGGGTTGAGGGAGGTTGGTCGCGGGTAGAAACGCGGCAGAGAGCCGTGAGTTAGCTGTCTTCGTCCACGAGGTCGAACTGTAACGGTGGGTTGCGCATCTCTTCCATCCACATCAGTCCTATCTTCATCATGTTCTTGTTGAACTGTTCGCTCAGCTTGTACGTCTTCTTGTAATTGTCATAGTCGATCATGCCCATCGTCTTCATCGGCGTCAGGATCCTGTCGTAGAACTGGCGCTTGTTGTAGCTGACCTCCTCTTCCTCTTCGATCGCCAGCGTATCATCCTCCGTTTCCACCAATGTTCCTTCGTGGAGCGCTGTGGCGAACATGCTCATCTCCGTCTTCCCGATCTCATTATCATGCTGTTTCATGTGCTCGACGAGCATCTGCGCGACCAGTACCTGCTGATCCGTCGCGAAGACGATCTCGTAAATGCTGTCCGGAAGGTTGAACTGGTCGAACAGTATCGTCATATCCCCCTCTCATAAAAACCAGTATATAAATATTTCGCTTCGTATAGTAAATTCTATACTAAAATAGGTGAATTTCTGTCACTTACGATACAGAAGTCATAGTTATGTCAATACTATTTTTATCATAAAAATGATACTTAGGATTTGTATCATATCTATACTGTGTTATAGACAGTTTCACGAAGAGATCTCGGATTCCAGCTCGGTCAGGCTGCTCATGACACCCCAGAGCTGCGTGCGGACGAACGTTGGGATGTTCACGTCTTCAGTGAGATCTTCCAGTTCGTTGATCGCTTTGTTCACGGTGAGGGAGAGCTCGTCCGTCTCGCGGAACTCCTTCAGTATATCAGTGACGGTCTCCATCACGCTCGCAGGAAGATCCTCGTCCTCCGTCAGGTACTCCAGCTCCGAGATGACCTCTTCCTTCGTGGTCATTGCATCGCCCCCATCAGGTCGCTGCGGAGCTCCTCCGCGCGTTCCTCAACGTCCTGATGCTGTTCCTTGAGCTGTTCGAACCGTTCCTGAAGGTCAGTGATGCGTCCGTCGAGTTCGTCGCGGATAGCGTCCGCATCCTTCTTCACCATGATGTTCCCGACGATCCTGTACGCCTCTTCCCTGTCATCGAGCTCGTCCAGCGCGTTCTCGACCTCGACGATCTCCGACTGCGTGGCCTCGCGTTGCTCGCCCAGGCCCTGGAGTTGCTGTTCCAACTGTTGCAGTTCCTGGAGTCGCTCCTGCATGTCCTCACGCGGCACTGATATCACCCATGTCCTCGTAGATCTTGATAGCCTTGACGATACTGTTGAGCACGGCGCGCATTGCGGTCGGATCCTCTGCCTCCACGGAAAATACATTTTCGTGGACGGTGTACCGCGCTCGGCCGTTCATTATCCTTGTATCTTCAGTCGCGAAGAGCAGTTCTAGGTCCGTGTCAGCGGTCAGTTCTGCTTTCATCGCGCCTTGACGGTGGTGGGTTCTGAACGGTCCTTATAGATGATCTTCGAACCGCAGTAGATGCATCGGATCTTCTTCTGTACCTTGGACGGGTCGATCTCCTTGTTACACTCGAAACAGCGATATGCCATTACGCTTCCTCCACTTCTGACTCGATCTTCTTCTTGATCGGAGCGAGCTCGTCGACGCGGAAGGCCTTGTTCGTGAACGTGCTGTCGCATTTGTCACAGGACCAGATACCGACGGATTCACGGGTCACTTTCTCGTACTTGCAGTATGGACACTCGTAACTGCTCCGTTGCTGTCGTGTGATCTTCGCATACTTGGACCGTGTCTTCGGTCCGTACCGCGCTCCATACCCGCGTGCCGCTTTCTTTTCACTCGCCATATCCATTGGACACTCCCATTTGTTTTATAAAATTAACCATCCGGCGGAGGCTCGCCGTCGCG
>CAYWOP010000146.1:0-2645 GCA_964459935.1 uncultured Methanosarcinales archaeon
GGGAGACAGAGCGGATGCTCAGTTTTCGAACGGTCCGCACAGGGTCTGGTCTACCGGCGAAATCTGATTCCTACGGCACCGTTCTCCGGGGAGGGTTGTTCCTGGAAGAAGTCTCGGGGCGGCTATCCGAGTTGGAGAAAGCAGTGTTCGATGAGGTTATCCGTCCTTGAACTCCGTATAACCGGTCTTGCCGCATGTCCGTCGGTCTTCGTGTTCTGCCATGAGGTGCGTGTCGCTGCACTGTGGACAGATGGCGTTGTTGCGTTCGACCGTGTCTCCGTCTACGGTGTAATTGTCCCAGGTTCCGCTCGGTTCGTCTGCCATAGTCTTTGCTGTTAGTAACGTTGTTTTTAAATCTCAGTATTTGTGGCCGATGTGGTCGAGGTAGAGTTGTGTGCAGAGCGATCCGTGCTGAGCGATCTCCTCGAGTATCTCGGGCTGTGCCCATTGCCAGTTCGTATACTGTGTGCCCGGCGCGTCGTTTGCTACGCTCGGGACGCCGTTCGTGATGGTGCACCGGTATTCCTCGCCGTGCAGGATGTAAGCTTCTCGTTCCTGATCTCCGCGTGCGATGAAATCCGTGGGTGCAAGATCTACATTGAGTTTCTCCCGGCCGAGTCGGTGGAGTCCGTCCTCGATGCTTTCATGCTCGTCTAGAGTGGTGGCCGGCAGTCCCCACATCCCCGGTAGGTGCTCGTCGTTCTCTGGTCGTTGCACCGCGAGTATCTTCTCTTTCGTTTCGATGACGGCGAAGACGGACACTCTGACCGGTTTCATCGGATATAGTCAGCAGGGCAGTTATGGGTCTCGTCCGGGGCGTAGCTTGTCTCGCACCGTTCACAGAACATGCGCTTCTCGAGCGGTTGATCGTGGTGTTCGCAGCCGTCTTCGCTGCATGTCGGCGCTTCGTCTTGCCAGTCATCGACTTCGACGGTGCCGCCGCAGGAGCCCGGGCATTCGTAACGTTTCTTCATGCTACATCGTAAGGACGGTCATGCTTTTAAATTCTTCTTCGAGCATCTCCTCGGCTTTTTGGGTCATGTCGCCGCGTTTGAGGAAGAGCACGGGGAGTCCTTTTGATTCGCCTTGGATGTACGCGCTGCTCAGGTCGCCGTCGTTGCATTTTTTCTTGCTCTTCGCCTTGCAGTAGTACCGCTGCTCGCCGATGGCGCTCGGGACATCTACGACGTAGTCCACTTCTGTCCCTTTCCTGATGATATCCTCCTCTAAGATCGTGATCTCTTTCTCCCGGAGGAACGAACGGACTTCGTTGATGAACTCGTCCTCTACCTCTTCTAACTCCGCTTCCTCGGTCACTTCAGACACGGTGGTCTGGGTTTCCTCTTGCTTCTGTGCGTTATCTTCTTGTTCGTCGTCGCTTTCTTGTTCCGTCGCGTCCTGTTCGGTATCCTCGCTCTCCTGCTCGGCGGCGTTCTCCTGTTCCGAATCCTCTTGTGTCTCGGACGAGGTGTCCGTGAGTTTGTTTTCCAGGAGGTCTTCCGCTTCGCCGTCGCTGGTGAGGTACCATTTCCAGAACATCTTTGTGTCATCACCGGTGTCGGCTTCGAGCGGAATCGCGAAGTCTTTCAGGTCGCGGAGCGCCGCGCGGATCACCGGTGGTTGGTCGTCGTCGATGAGCACTTCTTCGTCCCGCAGCTTGTCGAACGCGTCCTGGTGCTTGTCATCGAGGTGTTCGCGGAGCTCTTGTAGGTCTTCCTCTTGGTCTTCTGTATAGTAGACGGGGCTGCCGCCGATCTTCGTATGGCTCATCAGGATCTCTTCGTCATCCGTGAGTTGCGAGAGCAACGCGCCGATGGTTATCGTGTTCCCTTCGATCTCCTGCTTGACATCGGCCGGAAGGACTGGTCCGTGTTTCCTGACGATCTCGAGAACTTCTTTCGCACTGACCATATATTTGTAGCTCCGTCGGTCGTTTTTAAGCTTGTTGCAGTGCCTCGTCGGGTGTGCGACGTGGGATATCCAAACCGTCGAAATCGCTGTCAAGCGAGATGATCGCGTCCACGTTTTCGCGCTGGGCTTTCCGGTAGAGTAGTGCGTCTTCGAGTGTGAGGTCGTGTTTTTCGCTGGTCTGGATTGCTCTTGCCATGTCGACAGGGTGTGTGCGGACGATGTCGAGTCCTTCGTGGTTGACCAGTGTGAGGAGGAACCATCGCAGCAGTCGGTGCTCGTCCGCATCGTTGAGTATGACGAAGATAGAGTTGATGCTGAAGTCGAGTACGATACCTGAGTGTTTTCCTGTGCGGATTCCTTGGAGGAAGAGTTTGCACTCGTCGCTGCGTGCACGCCGTAGTAGGACTTCCAGGAACACGTTCGTGTCAATCAGCGCGGTCATCTACTGTTTTTGCCCAGATACGCAAGGCTTCATCTTGCAGTTCCACTGAACTCTTGTCGATATGATCGAGCGCGCCTTCCAGTCGTTCCCACGGGTCTTGTATCGGCTCGGTCGTCTCTACCGTGTCCAGCCATGATTCGATGGCGGTGGTCACGGCTTTGCTGATCGATCCTTTCTCGTATCCGAACCGCTCCATCGCCTTCTTCCGCAAGCGCTCTTCGAGTTCGTCTGGCACGCTCACGCGTAGCGTCATATGTACATAACGACATACTGTAGTATAAAAAGTTAGTGG
>CAYWOP010000147.1:0-2643 GCA_964459935.1 uncultured Methanosarcinales archaeon
GTCGACGACGTGGACGCGACCGTTGCGGCGTTGGATGCACTGGGTTTAGCGAAAGACACGAAAGCGTTCCGGAGCGACGTGCGCGAAACGCTCCGGCCCTACTATGACCGCGCTCTTGACGATATAGATATGGGCGAGGCAGTGCGCGACGGGATGGGACTCGCACGACGCCACGACCTCACACTTCCCCGCGATTTAGTCCTGCTCGGCAAGGCCGTCATCACCCTGGAGGGAACGTGTCACCATCTCGACCCGTCGTTCAACCTGGTCGAGTCCGCGCAGTCCTACGTCGAACGGCTCGCAGAGCTCCAGTTCAAGGAAGAAGCGGTAGCGACCGCAAAAGACTACGCCTCGTTGGTTTCAGACCTGCCAGGCATGGCCCGGGGAGCGTTCAACGCGGTCGAGGACGCGGACGAAGAACTGGAACTGATCGACGAGCATATCTCCAGTCTACGCGAGGAAGTCCACGCGGCCACGCTCACCGTCACGGCCGCCGTCATAGTCGGAAGCCTCCTGGTGAGCTATGCATTGATGGCAGGTTCGGAAACGTTTCTCGGATTCCAGAAGCTCCCGTTCGCAGCGTTCGTCACGTGCTCCGTCGTGCTCGCGATGGTCGTGCTGCGCTGGGTTGAGAAGCAACTCGGCTGGGCCGCTTAGAAGCGATCATGGGGAACGCCGCTGCTGAAGTGCTCGGTCTTCCGCCAGGACTCGTTCCCGCAGTTGTCGCAGGTCCACGTGACGTAATGCATACCGCGTTCAAAGACGGATTCCATCCGCTCCTCCTCGCGCGGCTTGCGACAGTGCGAGCATTGTTTCTCCGTGTGGATCCTGACGTGCTTGTCGAGCGTTGCGTAGTCTCTCATGCCCACCACCCGCAGAGTCCCGGCCGATTTTTTATAAAGTTTTTCCGAGGAGCGTCCAACGGGACAAACTATTTATACACCGAGCGAACAATAACAAGTATGGCGTTGTGGGACCACGTGAAGGACTTCGTGAAGGGAGAGACGTCGTTCATCGCCGCCGCTATCGGTGAAGAAGTGGATAAGCGTATCGAGAAGGCGGAGCGAACCGTGGAAGAGGCCACGCTCAAGGCGATCAAGACCAGCGTCATCTACGTCTTGTTCCTCATCGGCGGTCTCTTCACGCTGGTCGGCGTTGCGAGCTTGCTCCAGGACGTCTTCCCGCTGGCAGATGGTGTGGGGTTCGTCATCGTCGGCGTGTTCGTCCTCTTACTGGGCAGGTTCGCCCAGTTATTCCGTTAGTTCCTGCTTGAACTCCTCCAGTTCTCCGAGGAACCGTTCGATTGTATTCGTGATATGCTCAGGCTCAGTCCGGAGTATCTCCGCCGTGCGCTCCACGACGTCGCCGTCGTACTGTTCCTGTGATGTGAGCTCGAGCTCATCCAAGTCCACGTCCCTGTCCTTCTTCACGGCCTTCCGCGCGGTCTTCCACGCGTTGAAGAGCTCATCTGACCGCGCAGGTACGTGGCTCGGCTTACAGTCCAGCAGGTCGGCCGCTTCTTCCGCTATGGCGCGCTTCTCCTCCTCCATCGCAGCTGCTGCGTCGCCCGCTACATACTCGAAACGGACCACGCCGTCCTGTACCTTGCTCGTCTTCGTGATACTGAGGTGTTCCACTTCCCCCGTGGTCGTGACGTGCGTCCCGCCGCACGCTTGTATATCCAAATCATCTATTTCCACCAACCGGATGGTACGGTCGGGCACCGCTCCACCTTGGTAGATGCTGAACCCGTACTCTTGCTCCGCGATGTCGCGCTTGAGGAAATCGGTGTACACCGGTACGTTCTTGTCAATGACTTTGTTAGCCCGGTCCTCGATCTCCTGGACCGTCGCGTCGTCGAGGTTCTCGTAGTGCGTGATGTCCAGTCGGGCCTTGTCCTCTTTCTTCGCCGCTCCGGCCTGCCAGATGTGCTCGCCCAGGACGTCCCGCGCGACGCCACCGAGGATATGCGTCGCTGTATGATGTTGAGCGAGTTGGCGTCGGCGCTCCCAGTTCACCTCGCCGGATACTTTGTCGCCACGGTCGACGTCCGGCTCCTCCGCGAGTTCGTGTATGACGATATCACCTTGCTTGAACACGTCCACCACCTCATATCCTGCAAGCGTTCCGGTGTCGTGTTCCTGTCCACCGCCCGTAGGATAGAACGCGGTGCGGTCGAGCATCACGTACCGTCCGTTGACGCTTGTGACGACGGCGTCGAAGTCCACGTAGTCGTAGTGGTCGTAGTAGAGGAGTTCGGTCTCCGTCGCTTCCCCTGTGTCGATGCGGTCCGCTTCTGTCGTGTACTCTTGTTCGTGCTCGTGGCGCTCTGTGACGAGTTGGTAGAAGTTATCCGGTATATCTACCTCCACGTCATGTCCCCTTGCTGCTTCCTGCACGTCCTCGGGATCGATGCCGTGACTGTCGTAGAGTTCTAAGAGTTTCTCTGTAGTGATATCGCCTTCCTGGACGACGCGCTGGATCCGCTGCTCGTTCTCACGTTTCGTCTTCTCGTATTTCCGCCGCTCCGCTTCGAGTATCTCCTCCACCTCGTCCATCGACCCCTTCAGTTCCGGGAACAGCGGTTCAAGGTAGTCCGCGTGCCACGCGCAGACCTGCTCCATCGTGATATTCCAATCGTGA
>CAYWOP010000148.1:0-2571 GCA_964459935.1 uncultured Methanosarcinales archaeon
CCTTGCCTCTCGCTTGGCCTCCGCCACGCTCTCGGCGCTTGCGTACGGCGTGGTGTTCACGCCGATGTCGTCCATGAGTTCGTGGAACGCCTCTCGGTCCTCTGAGAGCGTGATGGAATCGATCGCCGTACCCAGCACTTCCACGTCGTATCGGTCGAAGACGCCCTGGTCGCGGAGTTCCACCCCGCAGTTCAGCGCGGTCTGCCCGCCGAAGGCGAGGAGGATGCCATCCGGGCGTTCCGTGGCGATTACCTCCTCTACGTAGTCCGCGGTGACGGGGAGGAAGTAGACGGTATCTGCGAGTTCAGCGCTGGTCTGCACCGTTGCTATGTTTGGATTGACCAAGACGGTCTCGATCCCCTCTTCCTGCACGGCCTTTATCGCTTGCGATCCGCTGTAGTCGAACTCGCCGGCCTCGCCGATCTTCAACCCGCCGCTGCCCAGTATTAGTACCTTATCCATCGCGGACCTCCTTGAGGAAGCGGTCGAAGAGTGACTCCGCGTCGCGCGGTCCCGGGCTGTGCTCGGGGTGGAACTGCACTGCGAAGAACGGTTTCGTCGTGTGTTCGATCCCTTCGTTCGTCCCGTCGTTGGCGTTCACGTAGAGCTCGTTCCACCGGTCGCTGAGGCTCTGCCGCCGCAGTGCGAAGCCGTGGTTCTGCGAGGTGATGAGGCATCGTTCCGTTCCTACTTCCTTACAGGGTTGGTTCTGGCTGCGGTGGCCGTGTTTGAGCTTGAAGCTCTTCGCTCCAGATGCCATGCCCATGAGTTGGTTGCCGAGGCAGATGCCGAAGATCGGGATGTTGTGCTGCATGGCCTCGTCGATATGCTCGATGGTGCGCTTGCAGTACGCCGGGTCGCCGGGGCCGTTGCTGACGAACAGCCCGTCGTAGTCGAGTTCTGTGAAGTCGTAGTCCCACGGGACGCGGATGACCTGGCAGTCCCGCTTTATGAAGTTCCTGATGATGTTGTGTTTCATCCCGCAATCCACGCAGACGATACGCGTCGACCCGTTGCCGTGTTTGGTCACGTCGTCCGTTGAGACGTCGCTGACCACGTTGTAACTGTTGGGGTCGTGGTAGTCCGGTTCCTGTTTGTATATGACTTTTCCGAGCATCACCCCTTTGTCGCGGAGGTGCTGTGTCAGCGCCCTCGTGTCGATCCCGCTCACGAGGGGTACGTCGTGTTCGTCCAGCCAGTCCCCGAGCGTCTGGGCAGCGCTCCAGTGACTCCGTGCCTCGTTGTAATCAGTGACCAGTACAGCCTGTACTTTCGGACTGAGCGATTCGAGTGACTCGGATATATCGTCGCTGTCGTTGGCGGGCACGCCGTAGTTCCCGATGAGCGGGTAGGTGAACGTGAGTATCTGTCCCTTGTAGGACGGATCGGTGATGGCTTCGGGATAGCCGACCATGCCCGTGTTGAACACGACCTCGCCACTTATGGATCGCTTCGCTCCGTGGAGCGTACCTGAGAAAATAGTGCCGTCCTCGAGCACAACCTCCGCGGTTGGGTACGAGGACATACTATGTAGAGGGAAGGGAGTACCTGGTATATAAGTTTTATTGCGGGGTAGATAGATGGTGGTTTTCTTGGTTTTTATTGTGTGTGCCGGCAGTCGCTGTTCACGCACTGTGCCGTGTTCTCGTCGATGCGCATCGTGGGCGAGCCGCACTTCATGCATTCGTCGGTGACCGTGTTCATATGTACTATCCCGGTGCTCGGATTTTTTAAATTTTAAGTCACTGCAGGTCCATGATCGCTTGAGCGAGGTCGCCGTCGTTATCATCAATCGCTTGTCGCGCTTCTTCCTCGCTCACGCCTGTCTGCTCGACCACTGTCTCCACATCGTTTTCAGCGATGTCCACTGATGTGTCGATGGTGCGGGCCTTGGCCTTCCCGGTGATCTGCCACGTTTCTTCGCCCATCATCTCTACCTTCGCGACGTCTGGGTCCTCGAAGACGATCTCTTCGTTGCCCTTCCTGATGATGACAGTGTCTGCGGGGACGTCCTCTTGCTCCATCCCCATCTGCTGCATCATCTGCTGCATCTTCTTCTTATCCATGCCGCCCATGTTCGGTAGCATCGTCACACCCCGAAGATCGCGTTGCCGTATGCGTGTAGGCCGATGATGAACCCGACGATGAGGAGTATGATGAACACGACGTGCAACGGTTGCAGCGTGATATCCGTGCTGTAGTCGTCGAAGTACTGCGTGATCCCCGCTGTCGAGGACGGCATGCTCACCTTGTTGTCATTCGCCATACTGATAACGCGGCGGTCGAGATTTAAAAATATTCGTTCTCGCTCGCACCAAGATTTTAAATACATGGCTCGAGCGGAGCGGAATATGCGAAAAACGACAGCTCTCATCGCTTTGACGCTCCTCCTCGCCTGTTCGCAAGGCGGGCAGACACAGGAAGTGGCTGGCCCGGGCGATACGGTCAAGGTCAACTATATCGGGAAGTTCCAGAACGGCACCGTGTTTGACACGAATATCGAATCCGTCGCTCAGAATAACGATATCTCGAAGAACAGCTATCAACCGATATCCCTCATGATAGGCGAGG
>CAYWOP010000149.1:0-358 GCA_964459935.1 uncultured Methanosarcinales archaeon
CTATGTTGCACGAGCGATAGGGTGATACTTGTTGGAAACTGATACCGAGTATGAAAGCAGGAGCTGATTATTCCTCGACTTCAGCGTACTCGCGGCGACATCTTCGTGAACCACCTGGCCGAGCTTCGCTCTAAGGTACGGTTACAACGTACCGAAGGTTTTTAACAAGCTACGTTTTCGATTACATATGGATACTACCTTATTAGGCCCATCGACCTTCGTTGACATCGGAGACCGCGATGGGCACCACCGAGAACACCACGACACGCCCCGCAGCCGTTCTCTGCACACGATCGTGGAAGACCTTGATGAGTTCAGACACAAAGACCCCCGCCGAGCCATCTATAGGATGCCCGTG
>CAYWOP010000149.1:368-2537 GCA_964459935.1 uncultured Methanosarcinales archaeon
GGTAGCGATTCTCTGCACACAATCTTGGAGCAAGACTTGGAACAGTTCAGACGCAAAGACCCCAAAGAGGATATCTATAGGATGCCCGTGAAGCATCCGGATATCAAATGGTTCGATGATCAACCCGAAGAACGCAAGGCAATCACCGTCGACGGCGTTCCAGCCGTCTACTACCCGCAACGCGACGGGGAGCCGACGTCCACGAACTATCTCCGGTTCAACATCGAACACCAAGGCGTCCCGTGGATAACCGTCGCTCCACACGAGGAAGATATCCTCGTGGTCACAGACTGTGCCTTCGAGAAGGAAGACCTGCGGTGCCAGAAGGCCTCGTACCATACAGTTCCACTGCGAAACGAATACGATCCAGCTTACAGTATATTTTGAACTCTTAAAGCGAGTCCTAGCGTGTCACGTGAGAAATCGATCTTTTACATCTTCATCCGGTACCATGCACTCGTCCCGCTTTCCGAACCAGTCGTACCGGTTCCTCGCGACGAGATCGTAGCACCAGTCACGAAGCGGCCTCGGCACTACTAGGAAGATGTAGAGAAGGGGCCAGAACCAGGATAGCTCTTTCAGTATCCGCAGTACGGCCGTGGACTTCCTAAACGTACGACCATCCTGATAGAGTACGATACTCGACCAGTCGCCCTCTCCGAGCATCTCTTCCGCGGCGTCGGACTGCAACGGAGCAAAGGTAAAGGTGCCGCCGTCCCGCGGGAGGAGGAACTGCACCCAGCCGTTGCACAGGTTGCATTCGCCGTCGAAGAAGATGACGTTATCCACCGCTGACCACGCTGACGAACTGTACTTCCTCCGCGTCGGAGATGTCGGTATCGGGCGTGACAACCTCGCCGTCCTTGGACACGAGAACGGTCTCAGGGTTCACATCGAGCTCCTCCATCAACTCGGCAGCTGTGCCCTCGAACTCCAGCTCATGCTCTTCCTCCGGCCTGTCGATCGTGACGTGCATGGTGTACGCTCAGGGTAAAGGAATTGTTAAAACTTCGTCCATCTCCAGAAAATCGATGCAAAGAACGGCGATTAACCAAAGATTTAAATAGGGGTTCTGATGGAACGAGGGTGATGCCACAGACCACGTACCACTGGAATATGTTCGTACGGGTCAGCAATATCTGTGGCATCAAGACCCTAACGGTTTGAAGTGTCCGGCCGAGCCGGGTGCTGCAAACCAGGAGGGGTCTCTACTCGTTCTGATTGCAGCCTCGACGGCCGGCCACAAAAGGAGGCGATCGACATGCCGGCGAAATGCAAGGAATGTGAACAGGTCATCACGCACCCGATGTGCATGGCCTGTCTGACGGAACAGATGGAAGCTTGGCTCAGGGACCGCAGGCCAGACCTCATCCCCGAGCTGCGAGCAACGGCAGACGTGCTGTGGAGTCCCACGAAGGAAACGCACTGCATCCAATGCAACCACAAGATGAACGTATGCACGTACTGCTTCACCCGGCACATCCTTGACTGGCTCCGGGACTACCCACGCCTCATCCAGGAGTACGCGACGATCTTCACCTACGACCTGGAAGTGGAGCAGGAGCAGCGCGAGATAGCGAGGGTGCCGCGATGAAACAGCAGTCAATCCCCGATGGGTTCGAAGCTGACATCGCTTTGGCGCTCGCGGATACCGAGCGTGAGCGGATAGAGCGCGACCGTTCTTGGGTGCTCGCGGGCAACCCTGTGGACAGGCTCGCGACCCTCGGTCGAGTTCTGCAGCTGACCCGGGACGAACCGCAAGATAAGCTACGCAAGACGGTGGCGCGTGAGTATCTCGCGGCGCAAAAGCGCTACGCGGATGCTGCTCACCTCGAAGCAGAGAAAGCTGCCGTGGAAGACGTCCTTGTAGGACTATACTGGGCTCGCGATCAAGATCTAAGCGGCCGTGAACCCCCAGAGGAGGGTCTTCCGCAACAAACCGGTCCGGGACGTTCGACCTACGAGATAGGAAGCTTAGAGAGTATTCCCGACAGTTTGACCCCTGATAGTGAAGGCGCTCCCTCGTATTCCGCACGACCACCGCCATGATAAGCGATGAACAGGCGGTATACCTCGTCGATAGAGTTGATGGAGGCACGCACATGAAGCGAACCAAACCGGAGTTTCAGAGAAAGCTTACCGAGGCGACAGAAGAGTCGAGACGCGCAT
>CAYWOP010000150.1:0-2502 GCA_964459935.1 uncultured Methanosarcinales archaeon
CGCATGTTTCCGGTGGGTGCGTGGTGACCTTGTCCGGGAAGAACGGTACCGGTTTCTTGTGTTTTGGCGGCTCCGGTGTTGGAGTCGGTGTGGGCGTCGGTTCTGGAGTTGGCTCCGGTACTGGTTCTGGTGTCGGGAGCGGTCCTGGTGTGGGTACTGGTTCATGTTTCGGAGGAGTGCGGTTGCGTTCCGGTTCGCATCCGGAGACTTCGAACGTGGCTTTGCTCGTCGCTGTGTCGCCGTTCGGGTCGGTCACTCGGAAACCGATGAATTCTTTCCTGGAGTTGCCGTCGTGTCGTATCGTGGCTATGCCGTCGTTGATGGAGACGTCGAAGAGGTAATGATCATAGGCGTTGTATCGGAGTTCGTCGATGCTGTTGTCAGGATCGTTGGTGAGCGCTTTCAGATTTACTTGGCCGAACTGTTGGTTGCACGTGATGGCCTGGTCGTTGATGGGACCGAGTGTGGGCGCTGTGGCAGCTACTGCGGTTATGCTGAGCACCGCCACCAGGAACACGAGTTTATTTTTCATCACTAATCAATAACAACAACGGACGTGGTTATATTTAAATGTTTCGGTTTTTTGTTACTGTTTAATGACCAATTTCGTATCCGAGTCCGATATTAAAGGAATGGAACGTCGCATTCGTTTCGCCCAGCTCCCCGTCGGAACGGTACGTAACGTTTTTGTACCCAAGACCGAAGCCTGCTAGAAACTGAAGTGTGCCAACGTCGCTTTCTGTGATATCAAGTGTTCCTTGAAGGCCCGCTTCGGCTTCGACCCCTTCGAGAGCCTGAAGTTTGTTCCATGCGTTTTCGGAGAGCCCCGAGCGGAGTATCTTGTGGAGTTTTCCATAACCTCTGACGCCTAAATCGTCACCGGAAAACGCGATGCGAAGACCTCCGCCGACATATGGTTCACTGAGGGCCTGATTGTTCGACGATTGGAGTTCGGTTCCTGCCTTGCCGGCCAGCTGCACGTAATCATCCGCATCTCCGATGCGGGCCACAAGCTGCATCCCTCCTTCGAGATCCGACTCGGTAGTTCGATCGATACCAAAACCGCGGCTCGAGGTATGTCTTTCAAATGTTATCCCTGGACCGAATATGCCCCCGAAGCGATAGTTCGCACTTCCTTCCACATTTATGAACTGTTCGCCCGCACTTCGTTGTCTGTACGTTCCGGTGAGTATCTCGGAAAGGATCGAAGCGTCGAGATGAGCATCGGTATTCCCCCCTTCATGATCGGCATTCACCCTGAGTCCGCCGACCAGGAGTGACGGATCATTGTCGAGAGTTGCGTATCTCAGCCGACCGAACTCCGCACCAGCAGCTACCGAGAAATGGCCCGCGTCCGATTGCTCCTGTGTGGAGCGCTGTTCCTTCCGTGTGTCTCTGCGTTTTCGCTTTCTATCTCGCTTTTCTTCTTTCTCTTTGTCCTCGTTATCAATGATAATGTTCGTCTCTTCATGCACAACGATATCTCCATCATCCTTCTCTGATTGTCGCTCCGTACTCCCCTGTCGCGGGTCGTCGGCCTCCTGTTTCTCGACATATTTGATCGGTCTAAAGGAACCGACGATACATGTCTCATCTGCGTCATACTCACCGACTTCAGCGACCAACCAAGTAGACGTGACATCACGCGCATCAGAATCTGCGAGACATAACGCACCAGGTTCGTTACAGTAGCTATCCTCGGTAGGATCACCACGTCGAAGGGTGACTTGCTTGTTTTTCGGAATCGCTCGTTGTGGCATATCTCCGTGTCTCACCGCCTCATCCGCATCTCGCTTGCGGCCGTAGCTAGTCATGAACGTATCGAGAACTTGGTCTGTGACAAATTTCGGTCCGATTTCATCGTCATAATCAGGATTGGTGAAACGTAGGCTTACTTCAGCGTCCTCAGCGGTCCGAATCTTGATCGGCTTGCGAGACCCGGCCTTATAATGCCGACCCTCGTCCGGCGGCGTGACGACTGTACCCTCACCGTCAACCGTCACTTTCAACCCGCCGGTGCGTGCCTGTATATCCTTAAAATCCGATCTATATTCTGCACAGTTCTCGGCGAACGGATTCCACCACTGCGCATTTGCCGCGTCAGGAGCAAAGGCGAACAGGAGTGCAGCGCTAAGTGCAGTCGTTCCAGCATCTTTCAAGACAGATTTCCCACGTTCATAGAACTCCTGCGATTCCTCGATCAGTGACTCGAGCGGTTGCGTTGACATGTGAACATACAGTGCCATCTTTCTTTTTAAAACTTCGTATCTTTGTCACTTTGTAATAGTTACTCTTAAGCCGTTGTTTTTAAAATCAACGCGTTGTTCCATGTTTCCGATGGCACGCGTCACAGTAATCGGAGCAGGGCCTGCGGGAAGTTACACAGCGAAAGCGCTCGCGGAGAACGGGCACGACGTCATCGTCTTCGAAGATCACAAAGAATGCGGCGTGCCGATACGGTGCACCGGCATCCTCACCCACGCGAGCAATGAACTCATAACG
>CAYWOP010000151.1:0-2479 GCA_964459935.1 uncultured Methanosarcinales archaeon
GTTGGGCTGGCGAGCACGTTCCCGACCTGCTTCGCCGTCGTGTTGAGTCGTTTGGTGAGATGTTCGCTGATCTTCTCCGCTTGGGCTTCCGCGCTACGCCGGGTGTTGACGAAGACGAGGCATTGCTTGTCCTTGTTCACGGCGTCCATCACGACGTTGAGCAAGGGCTTGCCGTACTTGCGCGGGATCTTCATGATAGAATGGGATGGAGTTGTGTTTTTTATTCTACCGGTGCTATTTTAAGCGACGCTTTCCTTCCATGAAGCATGGCGTATACGCGTGTCGTAACCGTCCTCGGGGATCAGCTCTTCCCCGATCACGCTCCACTTGATCCTGATGATGAAACGTTGTTCTTCATGGCGGAGACGTCCGACCTGGCTCGCCGGTACCGGTATCACAAGCAAAAAATCATACAGTGCTTCGCTGCGATGCGACACCACGCTGAACGACTCCGAGACAGATATCCGGTGGAGTATCACGAGCTCGGTCACGGCCAATCTTATCAGGACCTGCTCAGCGATGCGATCGACAAGCATAATATCGATAGTATCGAGACGTACCGACCGCATGACCAACCCGTGCGGGACTCCCTGCGGGACGTCGCTCGTGACTGCGGGGTGGATCTGTCGTTCCATCCTTCACCGGGCTTTCTGACAGCCCCTGACGTGTTCGAGTCCTTCTCTGAAGGGAATGAACTGTTCATGCACGAGTTCTACAAGTTCCAGCGGCGCCGTCTTGACATACTGGTGGAGGACGGCCCGGTCGGTGGGAAGTGGAGTTTCGATCAGGAGAACCGTGAATCCCTCCCCACTGACATCGCCGTTCCTGACCTCCCGTCTCCCGCTTCTGACGAGATTGTTGCAGAGGTGGCACGACTTGTCGGGGAGGAGTTCTCGGACCATCCCGGACATGACGATGGATGTTGGTTACCAACGACGCGAAGGAATGCTGTTGAGTGGATGGAGCGGTTCTTCACGGAGCGGTTCGACCTATTCGGTCCGTATCAGGATGCAATCGCGGAGGATGAGGATACGGTGTTTCACAGTGTGCTCTCGCCGTTGCTCAACACCGGGTTGGTGACACCGGACGAGGTCGTGGAAGCAGCGATTGAACGCTTCGAGGACGGCGATGCACGGCTGCAGAGCGTGGAGGGCTTCGTCCGACAGATAGTCGGGTGGCGTGAGTTTATGAAGGGCGTGTACGACACGCGCGACCTGCGTGGGAACTTCTTCGATCATCCTCGGGGACTGACCGAGGCGTGGTACAGGGGTGAGACCGGTCTTCCTCCGGTGGATACAGCGATCGACCGCGTGCAGCGCCTCGGATACACGCATCATATCGAGCGGTTGATGGTGCTGAGTAATGCGATGTTGCTCTGTGAGATCCACCCGGACTCCGTGTACACGTGGTTCATGGAGTGTTTCGTGGACAGTGCGGACTGGGTGATGGAGCCGAACGTGTACGGGATGGGGCAGTATGCCGACGGCGGCGTGTTCGCGACCAAGCCGTACATCAGCGGTTCCAACTATATCCTGAAGATGAGTGATTACGAGGAGGGGGAGTGGTGTGATGTATGGGACGGGTTGTACTGGCGGTTCATCCGGGAGAACAAGGAGTTCGTCAAGTCGAACAACAGGTTAGGGATGATGGCGAGCATGCTTGACCGTTTGAGTGATGCACGCAAGGAGCGGATCTTCACGGCTGCGGAGCGGTTCCTGGAGGACTACACGGATGGGTAACGTGTTGGAGCGCCGCGATGCGGGGTTATACGTGCCGCCTGGTGATTGTTACATCGATCCGCACGACGCGGTGGAGGACGCGGTGATCACGCATGCTCATGCGGATCACTGCAGGTCCGGCATGGACAGGTATCACTGTTCGGAACGGTGCGCGCCGTTGCTGCAGAGCCGGTTGGGCAACGTTCCCACCGCTGCATACCCGTATGGAAAGAAGTTCCAGCTCGGTGACGCGACCGTGTCGCTGCACCCGGCGGGGCATATCCGGGGCTCTGCGCAGGTCCGCGTGGAGTACGACGGTACGGTGGCTGTGGTGACCGGTGATTGTAAACGAGGGGCGGATCCGACGTGTGCGCCGTTCGAGTCAATCGATTGCGACGTGCTCGTCCTTGATACTACGTTCGGTCTGCCGGTGTATCACTGGCGAGATCCGGAAGTAGTCGTGGAGGAGGTCTATGACTGGTGGTGTGAGAACCGGGAGCGTGAGATCACGTCGGTCTTGTTCTGCTATTCGCTCGGGAAGGCGCAGCGTGTCCTGGCTGAGCTGGCCGAGTATACGGAGGACCGGGTGTTTCTCCACGGTGCTGCGCTCGAGTTAACAGAATTATACCGTGATGACGGCGTGGAGATGGTGCCCACGGCATCGGCGACCGCACAGGACGAGCACGATTTTTCCGGTGACTTGGTCCTGGCCCCGACGAGTGCGCGGCGGTCGAAATGGATGCAGCGGTTCGGGGAGGTGA
>CAYWOP010000152.1:0-2442 GCA_964459935.1 uncultured Methanosarcinales archaeon
CGATCACGAGCGAGATCTACCAGATCAGCCTGCGCGAACGCATCAACCGGTTCCGCGATAACCTCCTTTTGTACAGGCAACACCTGAGCGACGTGATGGGCAAACTGGAGGAGGAGAGCGTGCGTGACCGTGAGCTCAGAGAGCTACATCACTTCTTCTCCCAGTTCGACGATACGCTGCGCGAGATACGGCGTCGTCTCCGACGGAGTGACAGGAACAGATATATCCAGGATCTCGATCCGGTGGATATCGAACTCCTCGCGAACAGTATCGTCGCCTCGTTCGAACGCACCGAACAACTGTTGAAACTGCTCGACGAGCACGGAGAGAACTGGCAGCGTACCAGAGCTGTAGAAACCTTGGAAAGCGCGATCGACCGCGGGGACGACGTGATTCGGGCGATGGAGGCCTCTGGCGCGCTGTCGTTGAACGTGATGGAGAACACGGAGGACTCGTTCGCTGAAGCCGCGTCGTCGATCCAGGAGTTAGCATGACCATATACGAGCAGGTAGACGAGGATGTGACACTCTGGGAGTACATCCAGTACCGCCACGACGAGTTTCCACGTGAACAGTACGAAGAGGTGCGATCAGTGGGGGAAGAACTCGAAGATAAGGACGAGTCCCATAACGAAGAGCTCCTGCGGAGTACCCGCCACAAGCTCGCCTTCCACGACTTCCTCGAAAGGACTGAAAGAGAGTTTGACGAGCGCTTCGCTGACCTCTTCCGGAGCTACATAGGACAGTACGTGTCGGAACACGTGGAGTGGAATGAGGATTCTCACACGTTCGACCCGAACTCGGTGCCCCCTGCGCTACGTCGCGCGGTCAACGAGATCGAAGGCACCGCTTTGGAACAGCTCAAAAAGCCGTTGAGTCGCGTTCCCGAATATCTTCAGGTGATCGTGCGGGAGAACGAAGCGGCAGGTGGGGAGTGGTCGGAGATGGAGGAGTTAGTGGAACGCGTCGCCGAGGCGGAAAGGATTGATGAGGCCGGGGATATCTTACGGCAAGCGGATATTTGAATCGTGTTTGACTCATGTCCCTGTGAGTTTGATAGCCGCCGTTCGGCCGTGTGAGAGCATCCGTTGCGTGGCGTCGATGTAGTGATCGACGTCGGCTATGTCTGCATTCCTGAACGTGCCGACCGTCTCTCTTTGCGTCCGGATCTCACCATCGACCTGTCGACCTGGAGTCCGTAGCATTCCTTTGTAATGATGCCGTCCGGTTACGATATCACTGATTTCTCTCAACCGAGAGTTCTGAAATTTCTCGAACATGCCCATCTTTTGCGTGAGTTCTCTTGTAGTCCTCCAGAGCTCTGTTGTTGGTCTGTAGAGGCCCGTATTGTTCCAGTTCGCGACGCGGCGACGGCCCGTTCGGGTGGATAGCACGTGTGGTACCGTGTAGGGTACGTCTTCGCTGCTCCGAATGATGATCTGGTGGTCGCCGAACCGAAGTCCGACATGGTCATGGCCGTCCCGTGGATGATCGACGAAACCAGCGTACGAGGACTGGTTTTCACGGAAGCGATAGTCGAGTCCTGCGGTGAGCATCTTCTGATAGAAATGCATCGAGCGGGTGTTCTTCAGCGCTGCTCGGTGTGCGTTTCCGTTGTGGCGCTGCTCATCTAGCTCTTCCGATATGATGTCATGTTGCAGCAATGACCTGTCCACTTCAAGATACGATTTGTCGTTGACATATCGCTCTACCAAGGCTTCCACTGCGAGCGAAACATCCGGCTTGAACGGGAGTGCTCGTTCCCTTTCTATTGACAGGAGTACGGCGAGACTATGGTAGCAGTGGTTATCTGTCTGGGGTGTCTCGGTCGGGTCGATCCCGAACTCATCCATTACGAGGTTCACGTACTCCTGTTCCCGTTCGCTCCAGAACAGGGAACGGTTCGACAGGGCTTCGCCGTCGTGACACGCGCAGGATGTGCGTAGCGTATGGAGTGCGCCTGGATTGTTCACGTTCACATTCCGTTTGGAGTTACCACTGAACCGTTCGTTGCGACGCGAAGGAACGGTGGTGACGTGTTTCTCGTACATGGCATCGGTATCTACGGGTTCGCTCGTCAGCTGGACCAGTTTTTTTGCACCGTCCTCTCCGTGGGACGCCTTGATCTCCTCCGCGAGGTCGTCGATCGATCGGCGTTCTTCTCTGAACGATTCGGTAGCCGGCAGGTCTGAGTTGTCCATAGCATCCTGTAGTGCTGTTTCTGTCTCAGTGAATGCGACAGCTTCGTAGAACGCGCTCGGACGGAAAAAATTCATTACACCGTCCGGGCGATGCACGGCGTATCCACTATATTGAAGCGTAATCGGATTAGTCATACCCGTCATGAGGAACCATATTTTATAAGAACGTGGGGCGTGTGAGCGGAAGCGCGACGGCGAGCCTCCGCCGGATGGTTAATTTTATAAAACAAATGGGAGTGTCC
>CAYWOP010000153.1:0-2407 GCA_964459935.1 uncultured Methanosarcinales archaeon
TGCTCATGATCTCCGGTCCGTTCACCAGGTCGAAGTGTGCGTCGGTCTCGTTCGCTACGGCCTTCGCGAGCAACGTCTTCCCCGTCCCTGGCGGCCCGTGGAGGAGCACGCCTTTCGGTGCTTCGATGCCGAGTCGTTCAAATATTTCAGGATGCTTGAGCGGGAGTTCCACCATCTCCCTGACCTTCTTCAGTTCCTCGTCAAGTCCACCGATATCTTCGTATGTCACATCGACGGCGCTTTCCTCTTCGACCTCGACGGCTTCCGGATTGAACTCGACTTCCGTATCTTCAGTGATCATCACTGGGCCTTTCGGTTCGCTCTGCACCACCACAAATTTTAGATCGCCGAGGCCGAATCCGAGCATGGCGTCGTCGAGCATGCTGAACATGTTATCTTCAAAGAACGGGTTGTCGCTCATCGTGGTCCTGCGGCGCCGTGCTCCGCCGAGGCTGACCAGATCGCCTTTACGCACTGCTCGTCCGAGCAGTCCTTGTTTGAAGATATTCGGGTTGGCGCGGATCATCACGCCTTTCCGCGCCGGTGCTATCTTGACCTTCTCTGCTTCGCTCACGTCTGCTTTTGAAACTGTTACGAGTTCGCCGATGGTCGTTTTTGAATTACGGCGGATGAGCGGGTCCATTCTGATTATGTTGAGACCGATGTCGCCGGGGAGTGCTCGGTCGGCGATGCCCACCGTTTTCCTGTCGCCCTCGACGACGACGACGTCGCCGGGATTGACGTTAAGCTGTTTCATGTAGCTGCTGTCGATACGGACGATCCCTTTGTTGACGTCGTCCTGTATCGCTTCGGCGACCTTGAGCCGTATCTCTTGTTCGTCGTCCTCTGACATCATTGTGCGCAAACGGCGTTTCTTTTATATAGTTTTCTCGGAGTATTTCATCGACACCAGGTGATAAAACTTAAAAAGGACGGCCTCGGATGGAGAATTCGGGGAGAAGAGGTGAGTTGATTCTCCTCACTTTTTTCTTTTCAAACTGTTCCATTATTTAACTGGCGTAGAGCATTAAGTTACCATTTCTATTACTTTAGCGCTTGGACAGCGGGGAGTTTCTCGCCTTCCAGCAGTGTCAGCGCCGCACCGCCGCCCGTGGAGACGTGCGTGTAGGAATCTTCGAGACCGAGCTCATCGATTACCGCCGCGGTATCCCCGCCGCCCACGACCACATCAACATCGAGGTCAGCAAGGAACTCCGCAAGCTCCTCCGTACCTTGAAGGAACGCGTCCACCTCTTCGTAGCCGAGCGGGCCGTTCCAGATGACTGTCGCCGCCTCACCGAGCTTCTCCTTGAACGTTGTAAGCGTGTCTGGCCCCACATCGAGACCTTGCTTGTCAGCAGGGATTGCGTCTGCAGAAACGACCGTGCCCTCTCCGGACGGCGAGTCCGCGACGTCCACGGCCGACGGAAGTATACGTCTTTCATTCCCCAGCAGGCTCTTCGCCGACACGAGAAAATCTTCATCAACGAGGCTCGTGCCCACTTCCCACCCTTTCGCTTGGTAGAACGTGAAGATCATCGCCCCTCCCAGTAACACTTCATCCACCCGGGAGAGCAGATGTTGAGCGACGGGCATCTTCGTGTCGAGCTTCGCTCCGCCCAGGACGGCTTTGACCGGTGCTTCCATCAGGTCGAGGTCCAGATGTTGTAATTCTCGTTCGAACTGGAAGCCGATGCAGCCGGGCAGACGCGTCGCGACGCCGTGCGTGCTGGCGTGTTTTCGGTGACTGACGGCGAATGCTTCGTTCACGTAGATGTCCGCGAGGTTCGCGAGTCGGTCCGCGAACGCGTCGCTGTTCTCTCGTTCTCCCGCGTGGAAACGCAGGTTTTCCAGTAGGACCAGGGAATCCTCAGGGATGGAGAAGTCGGTGACCAGAGGAACGTTTCTTTCTAATTGACGGGAGAGGTAGTCCGCGACGGGTCGCAAGCTATATTTTTCTTCAACGCCGTCGGGCCTGCCCATGTGCCCGGCGATGATGAGCGTGTCACACCGCTTCGCGACGTGGCGTATTGTGGGTAACGCTTTGCGCAGTCGGAAGTCGTCGACGAGCTCTCCGTCTTCTACTGGTTCGTCCGTGTCTGCCCGGAGCAGTACCTGTTTTCCGCTGAAGTCGAAATCTCGGACGGTCTTCATGACTCCGCTACCATCTCGATGAGGTCGACCATGCGGTTGGCGAATCCCCATTCGTTATCGTACCAGCCCATGACCTTTACCATGGAACCGTTCGTCCTCGTGCTCTGCGCGTCGAAGATACAGCTGTGCGGATCGCCGACGATATCCTGACTGACCAGTTCTTCTTCCGTGTATCCGAGCACGTGGTTCTTCTCTGCTCGGCGTCGGAACAGTTCGTTCACTTCTTCCGTGCTCGCGGACTGTTCCAGTACCG
>CAYWOP010000154.1:0-2380 GCA_964459935.1 uncultured Methanosarcinales archaeon
AGAAATCCAACGGCCAACGCACGCCGTGTCCACGGACCCTGCCGAAGCTCAGCGGGACTTCCACTTTCATCGCCTGCGTATAGACGACGAAGCAGAACACGGCGATCGTGGCGAGGAGGCCTGCGAGTTGCAACATCGCACCCTGCGGATTGCCCGACGTCAACGCATTGAACAACTGCGGGATCGCCCCGACAGCCGCTTCCGGATTGTTCGGACTGGGAAGCGGGTTCAAGGCGCGGACGAAGATGGTCTGCGACACGCCAGCTGCGATGAACAGGCTGATACCGCTGTGGAACCCCCACTTGCTCACGATCTGGTCCATGTACACGATGATCATGCCGCCGATGAAGAGTTGGAAGATGAGGACGAACGCCGGGATGCCCTGAGCAGGTGCTAATCCACCCATCATGACGTAGATGATAGCTTCGAGGAAGACGAAGAATATCGTGAACAACTGCTGCATCGCCTGGAAATTCTCCTTCCCCTCAGGACTGTTCATATCGTAGTTGAGGATGTTCGCCCCGTTCAAGAGCTGTAAGACGATGCTTGCCGTCACGATCGGTCCGATGCCCAGGCTGATGAGGCTGCCGAACTGAGCACCGAGCAAGGTGGAGAGGAACTCGAACTGCTGCAACGCGTTCTCCCCCAGGCCGTACAGCGGGACGAGTCCCAAACCGAGGTAGAGTATCAGGATGCCGATCGTCCACTTGAGCTTCTGGTTGAACGTGAGCTTCTGCTGTTTCGGCGGTGCGACCTCTGGAATATACCTGGATATCCGTCGTGCTAAGGACATCAATCGGTCGGAGAACGCTGGAGTATTAAAAAGTATGGGTGGGTTATTCCGGTACGAAACGCGAACCGCCGCTACCCTCTATCTTGTCACGCGCGGTGTCAGAGATATCCTTGACGACGACACTGTAACCAGTGGGCTCGCCGCTACCGAGTAATTTTTCTATGCCGAGCATCTCCAGGTCAACGACCAGCTCGCCGTCCTCCTCGTAGGCGACGCCTTCGTCCTTGAGGGTCTCCAGTTGCTCGTTCACATCAGAGATGTTGATAGCAGCGCCGCGACCGCGTTTCTGCTGGAGGCTGGTGAACCCTTTCTTGCCTTGCTTCTTCCAGTGACTCGGCTTCACCGCGTCGCCGCGCTTGCCGGTTCCTGCCCTGCCACGGCCGCCTTTGTGTCCGGCGCCTCTCTTGTTCTTCATGGAACCGGTGCTGTGGGTCTTACTCCCGCGCTGGCGTTTCTTCTTAGACGTCATCGCATCTTCTCCAGTAACGCATCCATGTCCTCTCGATGACCGAGTGATCCGCCTTCGCTGATCGGTTGCTTCACGCTCTTGAAGCCACCCTTTGGCGGTTGTAAGTCGTGGACACCCTCTCCTATTTCTTCTGCGAGGTCGTCCGATATCGTGCCCCACGTGACGTAGTCCTTGATCTGCTTGAGCATGCCCCGTACGGACGGCGTATCTTCAGTGATGACGCACTGGTGTTGTTTGTCCAGGTTGAGCGTGTCCAACGCGTTCTTCGCTGCTTTCACCGCGCCGATGCTTCCTCTTATATGGACGATAGCGAGTTTACTCATTGATACTTCCCTCGTAGATCTCCACGTTCTGGTTCGGCTCCGCTGTGGTCTTGGTGAGCATGAGGTTGCGGAGCGCGTCTTCTACGGCTTGGATGAGGTTGATCTTGTTCTCCGTGTGGCCGAAGCTCTTGCTCCAGATATCTTCGATGCCTGCGAGGCGGAGGACCTTCGCGACTTCATCCTCGCACACGAGTCCTTTGCCCTTCGGTGCGGGCATGAGGCGGATGCGGATGGAACCGCTTCTCCCCTCCACTTCGAAAGGGATGCTGTTCGGCCCGTCGGTCCCTTCCCAGGAACCGCAGCCACGCCGGATCTTGAAGATGTTCTTCTTCGCCTGTCTGAGCGCTTTGTCACGGGCCGGCACGGTCTCCTCGGATTTACCGAGACCAACGCCCACATATCCATCGCCGTTGCCGACGACCGCGAGAGCGGTGAACTTGCTCTTACTCCCCTCCCGTGTCTTCTTCCTGGTCTGTTTGAAGACGCGGCGCTGACCACCGCCGAACTTCCCCTTGGACTGTCCGACGAGGATGAGTTCGTCCTCGAGATCGAGTAGGTGATCGACTATCTCTGGTTCCATGATGACCTTGCCCCAGTCCAGTATGTCGTCGATGTGCGTTATCTCTTCGTCCTTCACTTTCCGCCCCAGCTTCGTACGGGGCGTCCATGCTTCTTCGTCAGTCATAGTTGATCCTCCACTTCGTCTACGTTGGCATCGTCGATGTGCTCGCCGCGTAGGCGGTCGTCGCTCGGTACTGCAGCGTCTCCAACTGCAACGTGGATACCGCCGTCTCG
>CAYWOP010000155.1:0-2348 GCA_964459935.1 uncultured Methanosarcinales archaeon
CGTCGTTCGTGATGGAGATGATGGACTTACGGATGATATCCTCGAGGATGAAGTAGAGGAAGTCATACTCTTCTGCTTTGTCGATTTCGTCGAAGACGAACGCGGTGCCAGCTTTGTTCAGGTACTCCTTCACCACGTCGTACAGGTCGCTCGTCTTCTTGTTATGCGTGAACCGATACCCGATCTGCTCGCAGATCTCTTTTAGGATCTTGAACGTCGTGTTATGTTCCCAGCAGTTGATGTAGATCGTATAGATCTCATCAGTCTTCTCCTCCAACTCGCGGATGACGTGTCGTGTGGCGGCGGTCTTCCCGATGCCCGGCACGCCATACAAAAGAGTGTTGCGTCCGTTGCGCTGGCGGAGCATGGGCTTGATGCACTGCGCCACGCGGTCCTGCTCGCCCTCACGATGCGGAAGGCGCTTCGGAACGAACTCGTAGTCCAACGCGTTCTCGTTCTTGATCAACGACTCTTCTGCTTGGAGTGTATCATCAAATACGCCCATACCCTAGCAAATCGAGAGATGCCTTTTATAATTTGGGCGGTGGGGTGTCTAGTGGAACCGTAGGAACTCCATCGCGGTAGGAACGTCGTCTGATTCGATGACGAAGATATTGTCGGTCCAGCACGATACGATTTCGTAGATATTCACTTGATTCTGGGCGAACCGCGCCGTGAGGTAGCTCATCACACCTGGCGTGGTCTCGATCTCATCGTTCATCTTCAAGTTGATGAGTGAGAGGCCGGTCGTCGCGTGCCGTATCGGCTCATCCAGTTCTTCACGCAAACCTTCTTGCAGTATCAGCGTGTAGTGACCGCTGCCCTCCAATGCATAGAAAGAGTCGTCGCGGCGCTTCGCCGTTTCCCGTAGCGCTTTGATCCTGTCCGGTTCGATCGTGTCGAGGATGACCACTGCGATCCGGTTGGTTATCTCCAGGCGAGCGTTGTCGAGTAGTGCCTGTATGGCCGCTTCGTTTTCGTCGTGTTCTTGCAAGTCGTTCTTGTATCTTCGCGTGGCGATGGTCACGGCTTGTTCGGACAAGTCGAGTGAATTCGATATCTCTCTTGCGAGTGCGGCGTGGTTGACCAGTCCTTTCCGGAGGCAGCGCTTGATAGCGGGGTGGTCGTCGATGTACCGTTCGGTGCGCTTCGCAGTGCTCTCGGCCATACAGTTATATCAACACAACTATCTTATAAATATTACTATAAAGTATAATATAATACTATATAGTATTTAATGTATCTTATCTGTCGTTATTAATATAAGTGGTGTTGGTGTGTTCGTTCGTGGTGATACCATGACCATCGACGACGTGGTGATCGAGGCGGGACACATCTACGCAGATCAACAGCCACAGGAAGAACACTTCAAAGGCGCTCAAGTGGCCCGTGCGATACAGCACCAGCTCAATACCGCGGACGTGAAGAACTGGCTGTTCGTCGACGACTACAATCCGGACACCAGTCGTTTAGACATCGCAACGTACCAGGACCAACTCGCCTCCCACGGCTTTCCAATCGACAGAACCGTCAAAGAATCTACAGTTGCCACGTGGGCAGAGGATATCGTGGAGTACCTCCTCTGGCACGGACATGCCGTACAGGACGGCAACGGAGGAGCAGAGCTGCAGAACGGAACAGGGCTGTACAAAGGGGGAGACTACCAGTGCTCACTCCTCGACGCAACGCTGTACCTGGAGAAACTCGGCGTCGCTGACCACGCGGTCACCGTACTCCCCGCCACGTATCGCGAACAACAACAGAAGACAGCGGACGTCCTGAACGCACTCCACGTAGACCAGTCCCAGATCACCAGGGTATATTTCGATAACGGCAACGTGTACGTCCCCGAGGACACGGGTCTCGTGATACCAAGCGTGGGTGAGACAGTATGAAGACCATCGGAGTGCTCGGCGGCGTGGGACCCGCCGCCACGGCCCATTTCTTCACCGTAGTGGTGGAAAAAGCGCAGGAGCAAGGTGCGGTGTACGATCATGAGTATCCAACCACGCTCACCCATTCGATCAGTTTCGACGGCTTCGATGAGCACGGCATAACTGATGAAAAAAAGGTGACAGAACAGGCCGTAGCGGGGGTTCGCGGCCTCGAGCAAAGCGGGGCCGACGTCATCGCGATGCCCTGTAATACGCTGCACGTCCTACTCCCGTTATTACGCGATGCGGTCTCCGTACCGATTATCGACATGATTGCGGTGGTGGGGGAAGCGGTGGAAGAGGACGAGGCGCTCGTGCTCGCATCGCGCACAACTCACGAGGAAGGACTGTACCACGACCGTGGATTTGACGTCACACCTCCGGACGATTTTGACGCGGTAGATACGGCCATAC
>CAYWOP010000156.1:0-2315 GCA_964459935.1 uncultured Methanosarcinales archaeon
CTCGCCGGCGGCCTTCGCCTTCTCAAACACGCCGCCCACGCGGCCGATGGAACCGTCGGGTGTAATCGTTCCCGTTATCACCGCGTCGTCACGCACCGATTTGTTGCTGATAGCCGACATGGCGAGCAACGTGGCAGCCGCTCCCGCGCTCTCACCCCCGAGTAACTGCGAGTCAGACGTGAACGAGTAGATGAAGTCCTTATCGAACTGATAGTTCGTGCGTTGCTTCGCCACCGTCACCGCCTTGTTCAGACTGTACTGCAAGCCCGTCTGCAGGAACGGATTCGTGTCCACCAACACGTTATTGTTACCAGGGAGGACGCGGAGCGACATGTTTCCAATAACTCCGGTGCGGTCACGCGTCACCGCCACGACCGGCATGGAGACCTGCACTTCCGAAACGTTGCCGGATCGTGTCACTTCAACGGTCTGCGACCCGCCATCCAATGATTGTACCTCATTCCGCAGCTGCGTCACCTGGTGGAACGTGACGAGCACGAGTACCAACGTTATTCCCGTGACGATGAGGTTCCAACGCATACAGTCCCTGGATAAATAAGAGATTTTATATAACTTGCAGCAACTTTTAAAAACAGTTTCTTTGTCCAGGATTATTGATGGTGGCCGTGGTGTAATGGTAACACAGGACCCTGTGGAGGTTCAGACGCGGGTTCGATTCCCGCCGGTCGCCCGCTCCGACAATTTTTAAAAAAGAACTGTTCTAGCAAAGCGTATGGAAACGCCGAAGGGCATGCACGACCACAGCCCCGCCGAGCAACGCACCAGGGAGTTCGTCATCGATACCATCCGCAACGTCTTCACCACGCACGGCTTCCACCCGTTGAGCACGCCCTCCTTGGAGAAATGGACCACGCTCAGCCACAAACACGCGGGCGGCGACGAGATACTCAAAGAAACATACCGGTTACAAGACCAGGGAGGACGCGACCTCGGACTCCGCTACGACCTCACCGTCCCCCTCGCACGGTACATCAGCCAACACCCCACCGTAAAGTTACCATTCAAACGGTACCAGATCGGACCGGTCTTCCGCGACGGTCCCGTCAAGCAAGGACGGCTCCGCGAGTTCCACCAAGCCGACGCGGACATCGTGGGCACGGAATCCACCGAAGCCGACCAGACCTGCATACAGCTCCTCCTCGACGTCTTCGACCGCCTCGATCTTGACATCACGGTACAGATCAACCACCGCTCCATCCTGCAACGACTCACGGAACACGTGGGCATCGACGACTTCGAAACGGCAGTACTCATCCTGGACAAGACGGAGAAGAAACCACGTAAAGCACTGCTTGACGAAGCAGAGGAGAAGGGCATCGACCGCGACGCGTTCGCAGACCTGCTCGACCAAACACAGACAGGGCTCGACGATATCGATACACACGAGATCGACCAACTACAAAACAAGATAGACGATGCAAGCATCACGATCACCCCACGCCTCGCACGCGGCCTCACATACTACACAGGAACGATCTACGAAGTCTTCACCGACGGGTACGAGCACGCGCTCGCCAGCGGGGGGCGGTACGACCAGATGATAGGAAGATTCACGCAACGCGGCGAGTACCCAGCAGTCGGGGTGAGCTTCGGCATCGAACCCATCACCGCCTGCCTCCCCGAACGACACCATGACATCGACGCGTTCATCCTCCCCATCGGTGAACGAGAAGCAGCCCGCGACCTCGCCCAAGAACTCCGCACGGAACTCAACGTGGACTTGGATGTAACGGACCGCGGCGTATCCGCCGGCCTCGACTACGCAGACCACCACAACATCCCCTACGTCATCCTCGTCGGCGAAGACGAACTACAAAACGGGTATTACACGGTCAAGAACATGGGAACCGGAGAAGAAGACGAAGTTCCACAGGATGAAATAACAACGTATCTGAGTAACTTATCGTAAGAACGTACTGTGCGATTCACGGTCACGTAGCTCCCCACGCAGATCCTCACAGTACAACCGCTCCACTTCCTCCCTGTCATCGTGCTGCGAGAGCAACCAGGAAAGCTTGATGAACGCCGTCTCCGGCGTCATATCCGTATGGTTCCCGACGACGTCGAGCCCTTGCAACTCCCGGCCAGGACTGTACACGTCCATATCCAAGGAGCCGTACAGCGACTGCGACGCTCCCACCACCGGCACGTCAAGCCCCGCGATACGATCGGCGATCGCGTTATGCTCCTGCATGTGCTCGTCCTGCACCACGGTCTGCCCGTGGCCGAGGGCGAAGAGTTCTAACAGCACGCCATCGGTCTCTTCGGGGATCTCCTCCGCTCGCATATGCGGG
>CAYWOP010000157.1:0-2256 GCA_964459935.1 uncultured Methanosarcinales archaeon
GGACGCGTTGGACGGTGCTGACGCGTTGATCATCTGTACGGAGTGGGATGCGTTCCGTGAGCCGGACTTCGAGGAGATGCGGGACCGCATGCACCGACCCATCGTGATCGATGGCCGGAACGTGTACGACCCGGAGAAGATGCGAGAACGCGGGTTCAAGTATCAGAGCGTCGGTCGGTAGTCACTGCATCCACGCAAGCGTTTCTCTGATACCTTCTTCTAACGATGTTTCCGCCTCGAAATCCAATACGTCTTTCGCTCGCTGTACGTCCGCGACGGAACGGCGCGGGTCGCCCGGTAACGGATCCTCGTGACGCGGCTCCAGTTCTTTTCCAGTGATATTTTGCAGTGCGTCGACGATGTCGAGCACGCTTGTCTCCGAGCCGGAGGCGAGGTTGAGTATCTCGTGCTGGTAGGACGCGTCGCACGCTTTCACAACGGCGTCGGCGAGGTCGTCCACATAGATGTAATCTCTGGTCTGCTCGCCGTCGCCGTAGATCACCGGTTGCTCGTCCTCCAGGAACTTTTGTATGAAGATATTGATGACGCCAGCATATGGACTGTCCGGTCGTTGACCGGGTCCGTAGACGTTGAAGAAGCGCAGGGACGCGACCTTGATATCTTGGAGGTCGTGATAGGTCGTGGCGTAGCTCTCGGCGGCTGCCTTCGTCGCTCCGTAGGTGCTCTTGGGACGAAGGGGCATGGACTCTTCCAAGGGGAACGTATCTGCTTCGCCGTAGACGCTGGCGCTGCTCGCGAGGATGAACCGTTCCGTTTCCGTGTTTTCTAGAAGATTGAGTGTCCCCTGTACGTTGACATCGGCGTAGCGCTGTGGTTGCTCTCGAGATTCGTCGACGTCGAGGAGTGCGGCGAGGTGGACGACGGCGTCGAACCCTGGTAGGTTGGTGATGAGTGCGTCGTCGCGCACGTCGCCGTGGATGTAGTCCGCTTCGTTGGGCACGGCGTCTCGTGATGCGTTGCTCTCATCATCTATCACAACAACTTCGTCGCCGCGGCCCACGAGTTTGCGGGTCACGGCGGCCCCGATGAATCCCGCTCCTCCTGTCACCAGTATTTTCATCCGTGTACCTCCTCGTACCACTCCACTACCTTTGGAATGCCCTCGTCGATGCTCGTGGAGGGGTCGTAGTCCAGTTCTTGCTTCGCCTTGCTGATGTCCGCGTAGGTCAGTGGTACGTCGCCCGGCGGCATCGGCTCTTGCTCGATCTCCGCTTCCTTCCCCACGGCTTCTTCGATCGTCGCTATCAGTCGCTGTAGTTCCACTGTTTCATTATTGCCCAGATTGTAGATATCAAATCCCTCGTTGTGCAATGATGCGTTGTACACGCCAGCCGCTATGTCTTGCACGTATGTGTAGTCTCGCTTGCTTGTGCCGTCGCCGTACATCGTTATCGGCTCTCCCCGGCTGATGAGGTCGGTGAAGAGGTAGACTGCCATGTCGGGTCGGTTCCGCGGGCCGTACACGGTGAAGAACCGGAGGCAGTTCACGTTCAACTGGAACTGTTCGTGCCATGCGCTGCAGAGGTACTCGCATGTCTGCTTCGATGATGCGTATGGGCTGATCGTCGTTCCCTTGTCATCTTCGCTGAACGGGACGCTGTCGCACGTGCCGTACACGCTGGAGCTGCTCCCGAAGATAAAGTTGTCCACTCCGTTCTCCACGGCCCAGTCGAGCATGTTGATCGTTCCGTTCACGTTGACGTCGTAGTAATGCTCGGGTTCCTCGATGCTGTACCGCACGCCTGCTTGTGCGGCGAGGTGGATGACGCAGTCCACATCGAGTTCCTTGGAGAACTCTCGGATATCTCCTTCTATCAATGTGAACCGGTCGTGCTCCTCGGCGTCGGAGATGTTATCGTGCTTGACGGCGGGGTCGTAGTAGTCGTTGAAGTTATCGAGACACGTCACGGCGTGGCCTTGTTCGAGGAGGTATTCGCACACGTGGCTTCCGATGAACCCGGCGCCGCCCGTGACCAGATACTGCATAAGGGAAAGGGGCGGAAGAACGTTTAAATACTTTGCTGCAGTTCTCGTCGATATGGAACTGGATGAGGTCTTGCGCATGACGAAGGGCGTCGCTCGTGCTGCGGGGGATGAGATTCTCTCTTTCTACAAGGACGAGTATGAGATCGAGGAGAAGGGAGAGGATGATCCTGTGACGGAAGCGGACAAAGCAGCACACGAGATTATCACTCAAGGTTTGCAGGAGAACACGCCGGAGATCCCGATACTGTC
>CAYWOP010000158.1:0-2248 GCA_964459935.1 uncultured Methanosarcinales archaeon
TATGACGACAACTTTCTCATCATCCATGTGCGTGCCGATATCCTCGGCGGCCTGCATCACATAATCCAGATCCGCCTCTCCGTCCTTGCCCTGTGGCGTGCCGACGCAGATGAATATGACGCCGCCGTGCTGCACCGCTTCTTCGACGTCTGTGGTGAACGCGAGACGATCTTGTTCCTTGTTCCGCTTGTACTTGGGTTCCAGGCCTTGCTCGTAGAACGGGACCTCTCCATTCTGTAGTTTCTGTATCTTCTCTTCGTCGATATCCAAACAGACCACGTCGTTACCGAAGTCCGCGAACATCGTGCCTGAGACCAGTCCGACGTAACCTGTACCGATGATCGTCAGTTTCACACATATCGGAATGCGGGTAACGTATTTAAATCATTTTCCACGTTTCTATTTCATATACACAGCGTTCGACACGAATGACGATGCTATGGGGAAACACGCTCCGCACCCTCGCTCTGACCGGCCTCCTCGCAGTCAACGTGGGGCAAGCCGACGCCCAGCAACGCGGAACGGTCACACCTCCTGATATCAACTCAGGCGTGGAACAACTACCCGTCGCGGACATCGACTCGACAGAGCTTACTCCGAAAGAGCTCCGCAACCAGTCGTTCCGACTCGATATACATGAATACTTCCAGATCAACCCGTCACAACAACGCTGGCCAGACGTATTCGATCGGGAAAAGAACACGGTCGGTATCTACGCCGTTGAGAACGTCGAATCCTCACCGGGTGCTCGAGTCGTCACGCTGGACAGAGAACAGCCTTGGGGACCGAGCGACTTCGAAGGAACATCACTCGACGACATCATCCACGAGCGGTACTACGGGTCAGCGGAAGACAAGATGGATCGGATCTTCCGCAAAGCACGGTATCACGACAAAAAGATCGCATGGAACACCGGGAAACAGTGGTTCTTGGACCAAGTAGGAGAGAACGCGCTCTGGGCACACCACGCCATGGACCTGTACGATGCCAGCGATCTCCCCACGCTCCTCACGAGCCACCTCCTCATCGAATCAGGACTATCACCGCTCCGACGATCCTCCTCAGCACTCGGTATAGCACAGATCAGCGAGTTCGGGTACGAACGGGCGCAACGACACACACCGTTCGTCGCGGACTGGGGCGACCCAGGGTTCGAACTCCCGCTCGCCGCAGCACTACTCGACGCGTACAGGCAACTGTACGGAGACGAGCTCAGCGCGACGAGCGCCTTCCACAGCGGTCATTACAACTTCCGTAAGTTCAAAGCAATCGGAGAGCGCGTCGTCCCGGACAGCGTCGCAGACCCAACGGTAGAGCTCGCGACAGGGATACGGACAGGGCGGGAACTACTGGACAACGACGCCGGATACATGCTCCGCTCCGCAGGGCAGAGAAGCATGGACTATCCCGGCCAAGTAGCGTCGCTCACGCGTACGATGGAAGAACTAACAGACACGACCAAATCTCGGGAGATTTACAGTTATGTCACGGACCGCCGCTGGACAGCGGACGAGTTACTCGAGGCCACCGAGATGAACAAGGACGAACTCTTACGGTACAACCCACATCTGCGGACAGATCTCGCTCGCGGCTACCGGGTGATGTCACCAGGAATAGCACTGGAGCACGCGTGGATCCCGGAGAACGGACGGGTGAACAGTCCGAACAAGCAGTACACGCTGGGCGTCCGAGACACCCTGGCGTACAAGATGGAACGGTCAAACGCGTTGAAACGGTTCCACGAGACGGAGTTCGATCCGCACGACCCGAGCATCGTCCGACGCCTCGACAGTGTCGCGACCGAACTCGAAAACGCAGGGCTCTGGAACCATGGGACAGCGATCCGGTCCTGGATTATACCGGAGCTCAAGTTCTACCACAGGGAAAACAAGTTCGGCGACCTGGATCAGATAGCACGGAGGGTGCCGCGCTACCTCGATACAAAAGCTTATAAATCAAACGCTTCTACCACCAGGTAGGACGGCCAAAGCGACGGGGCCACACCCGATCCCATTTCGAACTCGGAAGTAAAGTCCGTCTACGTTCCGGGTCATACTCTCTTCCGAGGGGAAACCCGGAAAGCCGTCCGTTCTCTTCTCCTCTTTACACTGGAACGATGGAGAGTATCTGACCGTGAGGCCCTCGGGTTGTAAACGTGATCCTTGCGCGTAGCGGCTAGTTCTGCAGTTCGGAACACGCGTTCTTCACAAGCTCACTGCTGCTCTGCACCTTTGCCCCGCCGACGTTG
>CAYWOP010000159.1:0-2242 GCA_964459935.1 uncultured Methanosarcinales archaeon
GTCGCTGCCCATCGAACTCTCCGGACGCGTCGACAGCTCGATCTCGAACTCGCCCAGGCCGAACTGTTCATACACTTCTTCAACCAGCTCCATCAACGACGCGACCTCGTCCTGGATGTGCGCTTCCCGGCAGAAGATATGCGCATCATCCTGACGCAACCGCCGCACCCGCGTCAACCCGTGCAGCGTGCCAGACAGCTCGTTCCGGTGCAACGCGCCGAAGTCCGCGATGCGAACGGGCAGGTCGCGGTAACTCTTCAAACTATTATTATAGATGATGCAGTGCGACGGGCAGTTCATCGGCTTCAACGCCATCTCCTCGTCCTCCAGGAAGAACATATCATCCTGGTAGTGCTCCCAGTGACCGCTGCGCTTCCACAGGTCGTTCCGGAAGATGTTCGGCGTCTCCACCTCTTCATACCCATGTTCTTCATACAAATCGCGGAGGAATGCCTTCATCTCGTTCACAACCTGCGTGCCCTTCGGCAGGAAGAACGGCGAGCCAGGAGAACTGTCATCCGTGAAGAACAAGCCCATCTTCGGACCGAGCTTCGTATGACTCCGCTCCTCCGCCTCACGCCGGCGCTCCTCGTACCGCTCCAACGCATCCTCCGACTCGAATCCAACCGTGTAGATCCGGGTCAACTGCTCGTTCTCACTGTTCCCCCGCCAGTACGCACTCGACAGGTGCTCCACACTCAACGCACCCACGCGGTCCGTGCTGTGCACGAACGGATCGGGGTAGAGCGGAGCCACCGTCGTGTCTTTCAGATTATAGGTGGTATCATGACCGGTATCCCGGGCGATCTCGCCCTGCAAACCCTCCGCCGAGTCACCCGACTCGATCGGTACGGACGCGTCGATAAGCTCGCGAGCACGGTCCTCGATATCCGGGAGGTGATCACTTGTGAGATGCACGCCCTTGATATCGACGAACGCCTGGTCATGGTGCAAGTCGATCACACCGAGCTCCGCCTCCGGGAAGAGCTCCACCACGGCACGTCCCACGAGCAACGCTGACGAGAGACGCAGCTCCTCCTGATCGTCCAGTGCGCGCTCCTCGAACGTGAACGTGTCCTCCGTACCCTTCGCCTCCGACGGGCCGAACTCACGGCTCAACTCCGCCAAGGGATGTCCCTTGACATCTACAGAGAAGCTCTTATACCACCCGAACGGGCTACGATATGTCTCATAAGATAGGTTATCCGAGATGCCCCGCAGCACGCGTTTCGCAGTCTCCGGACTCCCCGGATCGGCGGTGAGGTGCACGTACGGGTACAGCACGACCGTATCAACGTTGACCTGCTCAGCAATCTCTTCAATCTCCTTCACCGCTCGGTCGATCACGCTGTCAGGTCCGGCCTCGTCCCGGTCCTCCACAGCGGTGAACACAGCGAGCGCCTCCCCGTACTCTCCCGAGCGCTCATCGATCTCCTCGGCCGCGTCGAACGCCTTCTCGCGAGCCTCGTAGGAAATGCTATTCACGTGTAAACAGAGTATTCGCATAGAACACGAAGAGCGCGAAAATCTATATAAAGGTTACGCCAGGATAAAACCGAGCACGCAGAGGAACACGCCCACACCGATCGCTCCCCACGCGACGTCCTCGTCCTCCGGGATCGCTTCAAAGTACTCCAAGGCGGCATCCCACGACTCCTCGACGTTGCGAGAGAACTGTCGCCAGACACGCTCACACTCCCGCTGCAACTCGTCCAAATCCACAAAGATAGCTTGTCAGCGATGCTATATAAAATCTACGACGTGTGCACCTCGAGCACGTCGCCGTCCTCGAGCACATGATCCTCACTCACCCGTTGCTCCGGGAACTGCGCACTCGACCCCGTAACACGAGCGAACCGGAACCGCTCCCGCATGCTCCGGTGCAACCGCTCCACCGCCTCCCCCACTGTACTCCCGGTCTCGACCACGAGGGGCTCGTCCTCATCCACGTCCTCACCGGGCTCCTTCGTGTAGACACGTATCACGTCAAGCCGCTCCCACATCGCGTGCCGAAGCGCATCCAAACCGAGGCGCTCCTCAGCGGAGACATGGACGATATCCTCACGGAAACCGGGAGCGGCATCGACGAGATCCACTTTATTATATACAGGAAGCGCGGGGAGGTACGCCCGGTTCCCCTTCAACGCGTCGATGAACCGGTCGATATCCAAATCCTCCCGGATGACGATATCAGCGTTCATGAAGCCCAGTTCGCGCGCCACATCTTCCAGTACATCGACAT
>CAYWOP010000160.1:0-2230 GCA_964459935.1 uncultured Methanosarcinales archaeon
CGGCGAAAGGGAGCATGTTGTACTTGCATCGAAGGACGCCTTTCTTCGGATCTTGCATGTACCGCGGGTGTAGTTCCCTCGGTCCATAGACTGGGGCGTACGCGACGGTGTTGCCGATCTTGAAGTACGCTGATCCTTCGGCTTTGTCGATCACGCCGACTTTTGCTTCCATTGGGCGCGTTTCGAACCAGTCGCGCCCGTCCATCCGTTCTTTGTATGTCTTTACCATCGTATCACTCCTGTAATCGTCGTTTGAGATACCGCTTTACTTGCTCTGTGAGTCCTTGCACGTGTGATTTCTTCTCGACGAGACGCACCGTGTCGAGCGCGATGCGTTCCTTCTCCGGTTCGCCCTTGACCCAGAGGTATCCGTTCTGGCCCACGGTGATCTCGCAACCCGTATGTTTCTTGATCACTGAGACCATCGAGCCGCGTTTGCCGATGATGCGCGGGACTTTGCTCGGGTTCACTTCTGCGACCATGCCACCGCTGAGCTTGCCCAGGTTATCGTCTTTGCATGTCACATCGACAAGGTTCTGCGTGGTGACCTGTGTTATCTTGCAGAAGATGTAGTCACCGAGGTCGAAGTAGTCCGTGAGGTCCTCGTCTCGCTCGATGTACTTGTGACTCGCGTCCTTCAGTGAGAGCACGGCGCTGTAGGCGCTGTTGAGGTCGAGACGCCAGCCGCTCATCATGATGTCTTTGACGCGTCCGACCACGCGGTCCCCGTCCTGCGGGATGTACCGCCCGGCGAGCGCTATGGTCTTCAGTACGTTGTCGTCGATCTGGAGGAGACCGAGTCGTCCAGCTATGACTTGCTCTCCGGAGCGGTATGTACCGTCTCCTGGGAGGTAGTCCATGCCGTCAGCGAGGACTTCGCCCGGTGCTACAACCGTGTTGTCTTCCGTGTGTAGTGTGTTACTCATCGTTACACCTCGTCGAGTAGGTTATTGACTTTCTCGTCGCTGAACTTCTCCATCTCTCGCGCCTCGCTCGTGACGTATGCGTTGTCGATGCGTTCCGCGGTCGGTTTGGTCTTGAGTGTCTTTTTCAAGGCTTTCAACGCTAGTTCAAGGCCTTCGTCGATGCTCATGTCGGTATCGAACTCTTCACGAAGCATCTCCTTTACCTCTTCCTCGCCTTCGCCGATCGCGGTGGCGTGGTATTGGTTGTAGATGCCTGTGGGATCCGTTTGGTACAGACTGGGTCCGGTCTCGTCGACGCCTGCGATGAGCAGGACGACGCCGAACGGTCGTAGACCGCCGCTCTGCGTGCACATCTGTTTGAGGTCTGCGATGTCCTTCACGACGGAGAGTACATCGACCGGACTGTCGTATGTGATGCTGTACTTCTGCGCTTTGACCTGTCCGCGTTCGATCAGGACGCGACCATCGCTGATGATCCCCGCGGCAGTACTTATTATGTGATTGTCCATCTGGAACACTTTCTCCACGGCGTCCGCCACGATCAACTCATCTCCGATGCGCTTGTCGGTGACGAGCAAGACACCGTCGTCGCATTCCATCCCGATCGCTGTATTGCCGAGCTTGACAGTCTTCTTTGCGTATTCGACCTGTAATAGTCGTCCGTCCGGGCTGAACATAGTGATCGCCCGGTCATATCCCATCATTTGGTGTTGTGCTGGTTGCATGTTTCGTCCTCCATGTGTGCCTTAGCGTTGTTGAGCGTGCCGCTCACCGCGACCACCCGAGGTTGTACGGGTGTATCGTTGATGTGTTCAGTGAGCATGAGTGCTGTGCGTACTGTATCCGTTTGATTATGTGTTGTGCGTAGGATGCCTCGTGAGTTGTCGTGGGTAAGTACTTGTAAGCCGCTGGCTGCGGTCTCGAACAGGCCTATCGTGTCCGATAGAGCGTTGCGTATGTCCTCTCCCGCTACCTCGTTTCCTGTATCGTACACCATATAGCGCTTCCCTTCTTTCAGTGTCGGCAATAACGGCTTCACAGAATCAACTCCTTCGTTGCCGGGAAGAGGGAACGCGATAGCATTTATAAAGCTTTTGTGTTGTCAGCTGTAGCCGTGTACCTCGTCTACGCCGATCACGTCCATCACTCGCTGGATGAGTTCGTCGGCTGCTTCTCCACTGGGTGTCTCGACCGTTACGCGCAGAAGCGGTTCCGTATTGCTCTTCCGCACGTTGAACCAGCTCGTATCGATGACCTTCGTGACACCGTCGATATAGGCCGTTTCACCAGTGAATGCTTCGTCC
>CAYWOP010000161.1:0-2226 GCA_964459935.1 uncultured Methanosarcinales archaeon
GCCGTACTCGCGTTCGCAGAGTTGTTCGTCGCTGCACACCACGAGCATTGCTTTGGCCTCCTGCACGCATTTTTGGTCCACGCACGCATCCGCGATCGACTCCTTGATCTTGTCCTCGTCGCGGACGATGATGAACCGCCAGTTCTGTATATTACCGCTGGACGGGGCGGCCATGCCGGCCTCGCAGATCGCGGTGAGTTTCTCGAACTCCACCGGTTCATCCGTGTACTTCCGGATGCTCCGCCGGGTCCACAGCGCTTCGAGCACGTCCATACCCTATAAGTCCGTGCGGAGATATTTAAGTCTTGTTCACGGAATATATGGCACGATGAATTCTGACGAGTACGCGGACGAGGTGCGAGAGAAGGGCGGTGAGGTCGATGAGGACAGCGACCATCCCGTGCATGAAGAGTTTACGAAGGAAGAGGACGAGCTAAAGGGTTAATCCCGTAGCTGTATATCGTGTCCTTCCCGCACGGCTTCTTCCAGGACTTTGCCTAGCTTGTTATCGATACTCATATTGATCTTGCCCTGTTTTGATACGCGGGCGGTGAGGAGGAACTCCCCGTTCACCATGATATCGACGTCCTCGTTCGCGTAGGACTGGTCCAGTTGGAACGTGATCTTGTCGCTCGCCACGCTCACCGTGTGCTGGATATCGTCGCCTTCGTAGCCTTCCCGTACGTCGATACTGATGCCGAGGTCGTCCTCGATGTTCTCGATCTTCCCGCCGCCCTTGCCGATGACATGCTTCTTCTCACCCTTCGGCACGTGGACGACGACGCGGTTCGCGCTGACCATCTCCACTTCCAGCACTTCAGTGTGTTTGGAGAATTCGTCGTGTATCTGCTCTGCGGCGAGTCGCATCGCCGGGTTGACCTCTTGTCCTTTCACCGGTATCACAACGGTTTCTTCCCCGTACGTGTAGATTTCGAACTCCAACGCGCCGGTTTCGAAGTCGTGCACGACGACGACTGGACGGGCGAGGTCCGCTTCTGTCATCCCGCTGGGTACTTTGACTTTCATCTCCAAGCTGTACACGTGTGCTATCTCGCCGTCCTCGATGAAGAAGACCGTGTCGATCACGTGTGGTATGACGCCCAGGTCGATCCTACCGATGAATCGCTGTACGGCGTCGATCGTTTCTGTGGCGTGGACGATGCCGATCATGCCCACGCCGGAGAGGCGGAGGTCGCTGAAGAGTTCGAAATCGTCGGTGTTGCGCATCTCATCGAATATCGTGTAATCGGGACGGCTGAGCAAGAGGATGTCGTGGATCTCTTCTTTTGAACCGTGGCTCAGGCTGTACTGGGTGACGTCGTCCGGGAGGACGAGGTCCCGCGGTGCTTCCACGGTCTTCACCACGTTGTCCGCGCTGTGGTACTCGTTCGCCAGTGCTTGTGCGAACGTGGACTTGCCGTGACCAGGTGAACCGCTAATCAGTATGCCTTCGGCTTCTTCGTGGAGGCGTTCCGCCAGGTCGTCGCTCACGTCGTAGTCATCTAATGTGAGGTCTGCCACGGGGCGTACCGCTGTGATCTCCGCGGCGTCGCTGAACGCTTGCCGTGTGACGACGATGCGGTACGGTCCGATTTGTACGATTGTGGAGCCCTTCCGGTCGATCTCGATGAACCCGTCGTCGCGCTGATGCGCTTTCTCCAGTATGTCCTTCGCGACGTCCTGCACCTCCTCCGCGTCGAGCTGTTCCTCTTGGATAGCTTCGTACCGCCACGCGCCCGGTTCGCCCCGCTTCGCTTTTGGAACGCTGTCGGCTTTGAGGTGGACGCTCATCGTGTCGTCGGTGAAGAACGCTTCGAGCTTGAACGGTTCGCCGTCCTCTTCGAACTGGTAGAGCACGGCGTTGATACCTTTGCTGCGGGCGACGAGTGCTTGGACGCGGTCCGCGGTGACGAGTGTGGCGTCGTTGTCGCGTGCGAATCCGCGGATGACGCTGTCGATCTCGCCGCTCCCCGCGTTCTTGATCTCGAACTCTCCGGGTCGTTCACCTGCGAACTCTGTGTGCTCTTGTAATCGTTCAAGTTCGTCCAGGCCGATCTCGCCGGTCTCTCTGCCCTGGTTCGCTTGGTGTTCGAGCTCGGCCACGACCGCTTCGTGGACCAGGATCGTCTCCGGTGCTATCTCGTCGTTCTCGAGTTGTTCGCTGAGGAGTCCTTCGATGATGACGCTCGTGTCTGGTACTAACGTATCTGCTTCTTCAAGTGCTTC
>CAYWOP010000162.1:0-2221 GCA_964459935.1 uncultured Methanosarcinales archaeon
GTTTCGTGATAACCACTCCCGTAATTCCTGTAAGTTCCCGGAACCGCTCCGCCTGTTCCTGCGCGCTCTGTCCGATGTCCGCGGGCATGACAAGCAGTTTCTCCTGCGCGTTCACCGCCCCATCGAGCCGGTCGATCTCGTCCGCCAGTTCCTCGTCCAGCGCGTCACGGCCCGCCGTGTCCACGATGACGATATCATATCTTTCCAGTGCATCGCGATGTGCGTTCCAGATATCGACGGGATCGTCCGCGTCTTCTTCGCCGTAGAAATCGACGTTCGCTTCCGCTGCGAGCTGTTGCAGTTGGTCGTACGCCGCGGGCCTCCATGTATCCGTTTGTACAACAGCGACGTCATGGTTGCGCTGGTGGTAGTAATGCGCGAGTTTCCCCGCGGTCGTAGTCTTCCCCGCGCCGAAGAGCCCTTCGAGCATGATCCGCGTCTGCTCATGCGAGGTATCGATCTCCGACTCTTCTCCAAGAAAATGAGCGAGTTCTTCGTAGACGATCTTGACGATATGATCCTGTCGTGAAATGCCTCCCGGTGCGTCGCGTTCCAGTGCCCGTTCTTCGATACGGTCGGTCAGGTCGGAGACGAGCTCCACGTTCACATCCGCACGGAGGAGAGCGCGTTGCAGGTCCTTCACTAATTCTTTCACAAGTTTTTCATCGACAACAGTACTTCCACGTATCTTGTCGAGCGTGCTCTGCAACGCGTCGCCGAGCTTGTCCAGGACCATCACTGCATACTAGCAGCTATTCGTTTATAAAAATGAGGAAAAAGTAAAAGATATACGAGACGAGTGAACGACGTTTTACTCGACAAGTTCGACGTTGACAGCCTTCTTGCCCTTGTCGCCGTCCTCGGATTCGAAGGAGACCTGGTCGCCCTCTTCGAGGACGATGTCGTCCGGGATCTCGCTCTCGTGGACGAAGTGGTCGTCGCCGTCGGTCTCGATGAACCCGTAGTTCTTACGGCGGTTGAAAAACTTGACCGTGCCTTCCATCAGTAATCACCTCCGTACGAACTATACAGAGAAACGTCACACTGTTGCATCGTACTATCTCACTACCATTCCTTAACAACCCGTCCTTTATAAATTGCATGGGTGGTGTCAGCGGAACATGTTCGATTCATAGCTGTTCCAAGCGGTTCTCGAATCGCTCCTGCCGGGAATCGTCATACCTGAGAACGTCAACGGTCATCGGCCCCTTCACAAGGCCCGACACATAGCTACCTTCTTCCGGGAGTACCACGATCGGTATCTCGCGTACCGCAGCCTCTCGCAGCTCCGTACCCAGGCCGGTGGATGGCTCGCTCATCTCAGCGACCATCACGTCAGCGCTGGTAACAGAATCGAACGCTTTCTGGTAGCGCTTTTCAGGTGTCACATCCGCCTCCGCCGTATCTATCGGAGAACCGACCGATGTCGCAAACTCAGAGCATATCTGTATGATATCTTCGTACCGCCCACGCTCCTCACTAGTATCTGGGAGCGAACCGAGTATCAGTATAGTATCCATAGGAGAACCCCGCCGCTTGCCGATTATAAATCTTCCCAACCGTTTACTTGCACCGTCAGCCGTTACGGAGACACGCAAGGTTAAAAATACCGCCTCCTTTCTCAAAGGGTATGGGTTGGTTCGATTTCTGGCAGAGCGATCCGGAGCAGTTGACGTACGAAGAAGTGGAAGACTGGCTGGACACGTATAAAGAAGAGGAGATCGCGCCCATCATCCGATCACTGCAAGAGGACATCGACGCGACCCTGGAACGCGCCCGCGAAGCGGTGGACGAGCTCGAGACCGCTGACCTGATGAACCCGAATATCGAGGAGCGGAAGAAGCAGATGATGCGGGACAACCGGGACGTGTTCATCCGCCGGATACGCACGTTCCTGGATGGGACAGAGGTTCCCGAGAGCGATATGATCGAACCGTTCATCCAGGAATACGAGGACCGGCTGGACCGGTTCAGCGAGCGGACGAAGAAGAATACAGCCATCCTGGAACAGTTCTTCAAGACCGAGATGCGCGAGATCGGCTCGACGCTTCATAAGATACTCGACAGGGCCGAGCAAGCCCGAGACGAACTCGATGCAGCAAATGCGGACACGGTGACTGCCGTGCAGGACCTCGTAGAGGAGCGACGGGACGCGTTGCAACGGAAGGATGAACTGCAGGAACGGATCGAGGAGCATACAGAGCATATCGAGCAACTCCAG
>CAYWOP010000163.1:0-2207 GCA_964459935.1 uncultured Methanosarcinales archaeon
AACGGGCCGTCCCGCTCTTCAACAGGTACATGCATCTCCACCGCATCACCGGTGACCGTCGCGACCGGCTCCGCATTGACGGGACGGAACGCATCCCTCCTGCTCGTATGCATCTTCCGCGCCTTCGTACCCGGCAACACCCAGCACTCAGTATCGCTCGACGACTTGTGCATGCAGATGCCCACGCCGGTCCACTCGGTCTCCGCGATGAACCGCGCAGCGCTGACCAAGTTCAGATACGCGTCCGTGCTCGGACGGTCACTGCTGCGCTGACTCCCCACGAACACGACAGGGACTGGAACGTTCTCCAGAGCGAACGACAACGCCGCACTGCTGTAATGCATCGTATCCGTGCCGTGCGTGATGATGACACCGTCAGCACCCGCTTCCACGTGTTGCTCCACGGCCTGCGCCATGCGGTTGTAATGCTCGAACCGCATCAGTTCACTACTGATATTCCCGAGCTGGTCGGTCTCTACATTCGCGATGTCGTGGAGCTCCGGAAACAGTGTGAGTATCTCATCAGCGTCGTACTGGTTCACCACCGCTCCCGTCTCGTAATCCACGCGACTCGCGATCGTCCCGCCCGTGTGCAGCAACGAGATATCAGGGAGGTCGGGATCGGTCTCCACATGCTCCGGTTCACCATAGTCGACCGGGACATCCTCCAGCACATCGATCTCTTCGATCCTATCAGTATCGATACCGATATTGTACCCGCTATAGAGCTTGAGTGTTAAGAAAGCAGTCTGCTCATCCTCTATACGGACGCCTTCGAGCGTCTCATCCTCCAGATCGACGCGGACGCGCTCAGCCATCGCGGCGTTCCAGCTCGTCGATGAACTGGTCGATCATCTCACGCTTGAGATCATCCGTAGTGAGATCGATACCGAACTCCTCATCAGCATATCCTTCGATCTCGTCCTTCGTCTTCCGCTCCACCTGTTTCCGGAACGACTCCAGGTCATCCGGCTTGCGATGCTGCTTCTGATACTCATCCAGTCGCTCCTGGAACCGATCCGCTTCTCGCTTCAAGTTCTCAGCAGCGTCCTGCAGTATCGTCACCGCCTTCTCCCTGTACCCTTCATTATACAGGCGCTTCGCGGTCGAAACGATGCTCGCGACGGCGGCCTTGCCGCCTTCCACGCCAACCTTCTTCTGTCCGAATTGCTCCTTCAGGAAATCCCACACCATCAATGATCACCTACGCCTAGCGAACCACGGCTCATTTATAAGATTTACTCAGGGGTAACTGTTAAAAACACAAAGTTCCCGATAACCAATGATGGAGTTGGACGACGCCGGTGTGGACTACGAGAAGAAGATCGAGACCCTGGAACAAGAGCTCAAACGCAAGGACGAGATGATCCAGGAGCTCAAGGAGAAGAACAGGGTCCTGTTCAAGACAGCGGTGAAGAACGCGGACCGAGAAGTGGAGACCGCACTCCGCGCAGATGAAAACATTTAAAACCGGCATGCTGTAGGTAAGCACCATGGCCGACGAAGACGAACTCCTGGACAACGACGAGATCACACCGGAAGAGCAGGCCTTCATGGAAGGCTACGATGAACAGGAGGAAAAAGACGACGAATTCTACCTCGCAGAAGACGACGAAGAGAAAGAAGAGGAAAAAGACGAGTTCATGGAACAAGGACACACCGCTGACGAACTCGCAGAGCAGAGCTACGCCGAAGAATAACTAACCGTTTCGATGAAGTCATCGACATCGACGCCGTGTTCCACGTCACCGTCGCGGTCCCGCACGGCAACCGTTCCATCATCGACTTCATCATCGCCGACCGTCAACATATAGTTCACTTTCTCGACCTGCGCATCGCGCACCTTCTTCCCGACTGACTCCATCCGGTCATCCAGCTCAACACGCAAGCCAGCATCCTCGAGTCGCTCCACCACGTTCTCTGCATAATCCAGGTGGCGGTCCGCGATGGTCAATATTTTCACCTGCACAGGGTTCAACCAGAACGGGAAGTTCCCCTCGGTGTGCTCGATGAGGATGCCCAAGAACCGTTCCAGACTCCCGAGCAACGCACGGTGTATCATCACCGGGCGGTGCGGCTGGCCGTCCTCGCCCTCGAACGTCAAGTCAAACTTCTTCGGCAACTGGAAATCCACCTGGATCGTCCCCAACTGCCAACTCCGTCCGAGACTATCAGTGACGTGGAAGTCGATCTTCGGACCGTAGAAC
>CAYWOP010000164.1:0-2188 GCA_964459935.1 uncultured Methanosarcinales archaeon
TGCCTACCTCGCCATCAGCGCCGTGGTGACCGACATCCCACTGGACCTCGCCACGTTCTTCGCGGCGCTACTCGTCTTCATCGTCTTCCGTTTCTTCCTCGTCCTCTTCATGGAAGCCGTCCCGATGACGGAGACCGCGCAGCGGACGGTGGAACGACGGCGACGGAAAGAGCAACGGAGGAAAGCTGGGAAGAAAGGAGCGCGTGTCAAGAAATGGAACACGTTCAAGGATCGGATGCAGGACCGGTGGGAAGCGTTCACCGAATGGTTCAAGTAGCGGCAACGAAGAGAGTACTGTTCCATCTAGTATGGAACGTCGTTCACGCCATTCGTTTCAGACCGGGCCATGGTCGCCAACGCCCGATTAAGAATCTCAAGCTTCTCGCTATCGTAGGGCAAGTTCGAAGTGTCTTCTAAAGGTGACCGTGATAGTGAAACGGTACTATAACATGTACAGAATCAGACAAAATAAAAAGAAAAGAGAGATAAATTTCTAGTTAAACGTTACCTGACCGATCGGATGGTCATCCGGTAGCTCCGCCGGACTGTTCACCGTGGCAGCACCGTTCGTCCGACCACAGTCGTCAGTTCCCGCGTACACTGCCCCCGAACTCGCCGGATTCGCGTGACCTCCTGTGTTACAGTTGGCCGCGTTACCAGCGCTCACAAGCGCAGTGGTCGCTAGCAATGCCATAGCAAAAACCGCAAGCAATTTCTTCATCCTATGCACCTCCGAAAAGTAAAACGTAAAACAGTTTTTTATAGCTTCTGAAAGCGACTGGAAATATATTCAGTGCCGGTCTCGGCGTTTCCCGTCGTTGAGTGACGCGAGCTGACAGTTTGAAGCGGTTGTTACAACGTTTACTGACTAAGATAGAGAGAAAAGTGTAGAAAAAATACCATCCAGTACTACTGCTGGATGGCGGAGCCGATGATAGCAGCTGCGGTAATAATCCCGGCTGTCATCACGACCGTACCGCCGTCGATACTCGGATAGCCTGCCCACATCGCACCTGCCTTGATCATCCAGGTCGTGAGCATGAAGTAGATCACCCCGAGCAGTATCAGCAGTACCGAAGCTACGATCGTCACGAGGAAGTTCCCCATATCGTTCAAAGCGCCCATCATATCAACCCCCTCGGTATGTTCCTGTGCGAACAGTGCACATCATGCGGTCTTGTACCGTGACGCCATCTTGTGCTTGCGCCCGTTCACAACGACGTCCTTGCCGATCGATGTGATGGCCTGGCCGGCGATGATCAGATTCGTATCGCCTTTCCGTTTCACCACGATGTTCACGATGTGGTTCCTTCCACCTTCCGTCCGGACGTGCTCAACGGTACCGACCATCTCACCGTACTGGTCGAGCACGTTCTTGCCCTCGATCTGATGCATCGGTATCACGTCGAGCACGACGGTACCGCGCTCCAGCCGCTTGATATCCTGCTGATCGATGAACAAGGGCTTCCTGAACCAGCCAAGGTTCACACTGATACCCTCGATCTCCATCCTGTCCGGATGGATGTAGATGTCATCCACTTCCCCCACTTCGTTCCCTTCCTTCGATACAACATCGTTATCGAGAAGTGCCTTCGCCTTCACGGCGACATTGCTCGGTTCGTATTTCCGCTCCATTCCTACCAGCCTCCCATTATTTCTCTATGAAGACACGCTTATAACCTTTTTACCGCGAACGACCTGATACACCGTTGGAACTGTCCGAGTCATCACCGGTGAGTATCCAGGTCAGCTCTCGTCGTTCAGGTCTTCGTCCGAACTCATACGACCCACGGGAAACGTGAACGCGCCGGCGAGACCGCCGATAGAACTATAATTCCTGGCCCGCCGCGCGATCTCATTCCGCAACTCAGCCGCCACCGTAGCATGAGACGACCCGCCCTCCTCCTGGACAGCAGCCAACCGGTAGAGACTGTACAGCCCGACGACGAACGCGATGAGGAAGAGGAAGTCCCAGTGCTCGAGACTCACCGCCGGAAGCTCCATCACGGTCTCCGCCGTCAACCACTCCAGCTGCAACTGCTTGTCCACGAAGTAATCCGCAAGCCACCCACCCAGGAGCGGAGCCGTCCCCGCCCCGAGGGCCGTAATGACGCTGTGCCCCGCAAGATACCCCGTCGCGTTGTTCTTCGGCGCCAGCTTCGCGCTGAGCGTCCCCGACGCGAGCACG
>CAYWOP010000165.1:0-2132 GCA_964459935.1 uncultured Methanosarcinales archaeon
CCGCACGCGGTACAGGCCGGAGTTGGACCGTTGCAGCGGGAAGAGCGGGGAGATGCGCCACTGCGTAACGTCGTCCTTGGCGTCTCGCATCTCTCCGAGCACCTCTCTTATGTTATCAGAACGGAGCGTGTACATATTCACGCCGGATGCGCCCTTGTTCGGCTTGACCATCGCTTGACCGTCGATGTTGAACCGTTCCCAGGCCTCGCGAAGCTCCGTTACCGTGGCCTCTTCGCGTGCGTACACGACGCCCGGCTCCGCGGCAATCCCTTGGATGCCTTGGACGAGCTGGTTGAAGCGGACCTTGTCGTTGTACCGTTTGCTCACGTCGCGGTCCGAACCAAGATATCTGACGTCGTTCCCGGCCATCTCCGCCAGTCGGTTCGCCAGCGGTGTGGCATACGCACTATTAAAATTATATGAGATCAGCGCTGTATCGCCCTCGACGTAATCGCTCACCGCCTCCAGAACCTTTTTGTTATCGTAGAGATATTTGGGGACGTCATCGACGTCCGTATCGTTCAGGGAAACGTATTCGGTGGCACCGAGACCCACCTCGTCCATATACTCCAGGTACGATTCGAAGTCAGCCTCGTCGGGCACGTCCTTGACGACAACCGTATCACCCGGTGTTCCGACGGGCACGGCACGTCCCTCGTAGAGATGCGCTCCCGTGATGTCGTGCCGGTCCACGCCCTCGATGGTAAGGACTTCTCCGATGATAATCGTATTCGTAGCGCCCAGGCCTTGCTGATACGCGCCTGCAGGTTCAAATCCGCGTGGCACACCGAACCTCCACAGTAACGCCAATCCAGACCGCACATGCTTTAATAATCTTGTCCTCCGACCCACCGGCGCATCACCGGGGCTACAGGTATAGTGCTCAGTGTTTCACCCGTGAAACAACCGCTCCACCCCGTTCGTCCGCGAAACCGTGGAAAAACTTATAAAATGAATCTCCTCTTCCTACATTATGCCACTTTCATTCGGAAAGGCGTTCAAGTACCCGTTCAATCGTTGGCAACGACTCTTCAACGTGCTCTGGCTCCTCCTACCGATCATCGGTTGGTTCGCCGTCTTCGGCTATCAGGTCAGATTGGTCCAGCGATGGGTCGACGGGAACTTCCAACAACTACCCAAGTTTCGGTTCTGGAAGAACCTGAAACGCGGGTTCATGACCTTTGTCCGTCTCATCCCGATCTTCCTCGTACTCGCTATCATCGGCTGGCTACTGAGAACCCTCCTCGGAGGTATCGGCGTAACGCTCTTCCAAGTGGCCGCCATCATCCTCGTGCCGGTGCTCGTCATCAATCTGTACCTCAAACAAACCGTAGCGGCGAGCTTCGACTTCGACAAGCTCACCCCGGTCTTTGAAGAGTTCGGAGACTACGTCGTTGCACTGATTTACGACTTCGTACTTCGCTTCGTGTTCGGTCTCCTTTCGATAATCCTCGTGGGCATCCCCGCGGCTCTATTCACGCAGGGGATATTCCTCGCGGACTTCTACGGCCGCCACGTGAAGTAGAAGGCCACCAACACTTTATTAACACCTGCATGCCTTAATTAGTATATGGTAGTGTGGTATATCTTCGGCAGCGTCATCCTCGTATCACTCCTCTCTGTCATCGCCACGATACCGATACTACTCCATTCCGAGATCCCCGAGGCCGTGCTCCAAGGCCTTCTAGCACTCTCCGCAGGAACGCTCCTCGGCGGAGCGCTCATCCACTTCATCCCCCGAAGCATCGACACGGGGTACACCACAGCAACAGCCCTCATAATCCTGCTCGGCTACATCGTGTTCTTCGTGGTCGAGAAGCTCATCCACGCACAGCACGACGACGACCTCGAACCAGGCCATAGTCACGCCTACCATCTCGCACCGATCAACCTCATCGGCGACGGCGTGCACAACTTCATCGACGGGCTCATCATCGCCGGTGCGTTCCTCAACGGCACGGCGCTCGGCATCGCAGCGACGCTCTCCGTCATCTTCCATGAGATACCGCAGGAGATCGCGGACTTCGGCGTGCTCCTCTACGCGGGCCTGTCTAAGACGAAGGCGTTGCTCCTCAATGCAGCGTCTGCGGTGACCGCGCTCATCGGCGCCGGAGTGGCGTTGTGGCTACAGG
>CAYWOP010000166.1:0-1761 GCA_964459935.1 uncultured Methanosarcinales archaeon
TCGGCGGTAGCGGAACGCGAGGCGCTCGTTGACCTCTTGCATCTCCGTCATCTCCCGTACGGGTAGTCTCTGCGGCGTATACAGTTCGTTCATGCTATCCCTCCGAGGGCTTTGACCCTGTCCTCGATGTACCGTGCCCGTATAGGGTCGTACGTGCCCTGTACGAGCATCTTCTCGAACACTGTGGCGAACGTTGCTTCCTTCTGCTGCCATGGTGTCCCGAGCTGTTCGCCGAGATAGGTGTCCTCTGGGGTGTACAGGCTGCTCTCTTCTCGTTCAGTTATCTCTTGGTGCGCGTCTCGGAAACGGTCAGGATTCTGGAGTATCTCGAATGCGCGCTCCCACTGTTCTCCTACCCCTTCGGCGTCGTGTAGCTGAGCGATCTCGTAGAGCTGTTCCTGTATTGACTCGTGTGCTTCTTCTGCGTCGTCGAGTAATGCGGGATCATCGACTCCCGCTATCTGCGTCGGTCCATCGTACCGTTCGAGCCGTACGTCGATTGCTGGGTCGTTTCCGTGTCTCAGTATGTAGGCATCAGGCGGGTTCATGATCGTTTCCTCGAGCATGCCCCGCTCTCCTGTTCGTGGTCCTGTGGATCGGCGTTGGTCGCGTTCCTCGTCGTAGACCACGATATCTTCGAGCGAGTCCCTAGCGACGATCTCGTCTGCTGTGAGTATCCTATCGATCTGTTCACGATCCATGTCTCTGTGCATGATCTTGATGCGGTGGGCGCGGGGGTCTGGATTGATAGCGATGCCCCGTACGCTGCCTTCGTTCACATCAGGTTCCACATCCTGTGCAACGTACTCCCCCCATACCCTTGTGATATCTTCTTTGTACGTGGTCATACATCTTCTCCTCCTGCTCGTAACGCTGCTCGGGTGTCTTCCACTATCGTGTCGAGCGTGTCCGGAGTTTCCACGGAGATCGGCTCGAGGGTCAGGCTCTTATTATCGTACGTGTCGCGCTCTTTCAGCCGGAACGAGTCGTTACCGAGTTGCTCGAGAGTCTGGTAAGCTGTGTGGAGACGGCGCATGCGCATCGCTGTCTTCTGCATGCCGCCCTGCACCGACGATCTGAGATGGACATCGGCTTCTGCGTCACTGAGACGATAATATATCTCAGCGGTGACCGTATCTCCGAACGCTACTCGTTCAACGTCATCTTCTGGTCGGTCGTACGAATCCGGCACAGTCCCTAGTGTCCGTTCCAGGCTATCATACAATCGCATTGTAACTCCTCTTAAGTGAACACGTTTTGAATAGCTAATGACTATTATGAATATTCAAAATATTCGTGTTGCTCGTCTCTGCAAGGTCAGACTTAGGAACGGCCAGGTCTGGATAGGGTGCCGAGAAGGGTCTGGGGCCGAGGGAATCTCAACTGAAAGTTGTATGTAGAACTGTAGTAGGGGTCGTCATGGGTGTTGAAGGTGTCGGTTTGCCGGAGCTGGCATATACGTCACTCCCATCAGTGCGAGCTCAGCGTGACGAGCGTCTGCGTCTTGTCCACGCCGTCGATGTTGCGGAGCTTCTCTATCACGAATTGGTTGAGCTCATCGATCTCACCCACGCGCACCTTGATGAGTATGTCATATGAACCTGTGATGATATCCGTTGACTCCACTTCGTCGAACGAGCTGATCTGCTCCGCCACCTTTCCTTGCTCGATATGCGTTCCGTCCGGTAACGTGTAGATCACTGTGAGTAATATGTGCGCGGCGATGCCCTGGCCGTTGGGCGGCAGTTCAAAGACCTCGAC
>CAYWOP010000166.1:1771-2039 GCA_964459935.1 uncultured Methanosarcinales archaeon
TTCTTGTGATCGACCTCCGCGGAATACCCGGTGATGACGCCGCGGTCCTCCATCTTCTTGATCCTGTTATGGACCGTGGTGACCGGGATATTCGTTTTCTCAGCTATATCGCTCGTGGTCTGACTGCTGTCCTTGCGCAGTTGCTCCAGTATCTTGGTATCTTTCTCATCCAAACTCATAGTATCGAAGAATTTTCAGTTTTTATATAAATTATGGTAAAAGTTGTAAAATTTTCCGTTTTTTCACGGTTAACTATATAAATCGGTGT
>CAYWOP010000167.1:0-2036 GCA_964459935.1 uncultured Methanosarcinales archaeon
GTCATCGCTTCCGAGACCGTCACGCCCGTGGTCATGCGTAGTTGAGGAGGACCTTCACGTCCTCCCCGAACACCTCCTTGAGATCTTCGAATATCGGTTCTTTCACGTATGCTTGCGGTGGAACGTCGATCTCCATGAGCGCTTCTTCCAGTTCTTGCGGGTCTGACTCGACCATCTCACCGAGACTACCGTCGTCGTTCAGCTCGGCCTTCGTGATCTCCTCGCGCTCCGCGTCAACGTCGTGGATGATATACGCATAATCACCGAGGAGCAGTACCTCGCCCGCTTTGTCACCGTACTGCACTTGTATCTTGGCCTGCTCGAGCTCGCGGCTGCGTTTGCGCTGGATATGCTCTACGAGGTCCTTGATGAGCTGCCGGGCGGTCTTCTGCACCTTCTTCACTTCGGAACTGTTGAGGTCGTCGTTCTCGTAGTCCTCCTTCGCCGCCTTCACTTCTTTCAACAGGCGCAGGTGTTTCTCCGGGAGGACACCCTGTTGTATAACTTGTTCATCGAAGACGTCTATAATGTCATCATCACTGACCTCGTCGACGCCCTCGAGTTGCAGCACGTCGCGTGCCGTCGTGATCACGTTCTCGTACGTCTCGAGCACGTCTTCCTTCTCCTTCAGGTCCTCGATCTCCTCGAAGAGGTCCTTGATACGTTCCAGATAGTCCTGGGCGCGTTCCATGAGGTCGTCGATCTCTTCGCCCGTCACGTCTTGCTTGTCACCGTGCTCCAGTTTCTTCCTGGTGCGGAGCATCGTTTCGAAGGTCTCCACGTGGCTCTCATCGAGTAAGCCTTCCTTGTCTACGAACACGTCTCGTAAGAGTTCAGGCGTTTCCTTCGGCGTTGGCGGTGCCATGCCGTACATCATGATCGCGGCTTGGCTCGGGGTGATCGTGGCCCAGAACAGGTCGTCCATCGCGACCTCGCGCATCTTCTTCTTCGCCTTGGTGATCATCTTGTCCCCGGTGCTCTTGTACATATCTATCGCTTCGGGGCTGGGTTTGATCTTCCCCATCTGCAGGAGCTGCTTCCAGGGCATGAAGATGCCGCGGTCGTAGAACGGGACGCCGTCGCGGAGGAAAGTAAAGATGATCGGGTTCGCCTCTTTGACGTTGTCCCAGAAATCTGTTAAGATGTAGACTTGGATGTTGAGCTTGTTCTCGATGCCCGTGGCTTCCGCCGCGTCCATCCCCATGCCCACGATTATCGAGCGGAGCTTGTCCTTCAACTCCGCCCTGGTCATCCTTTTTACATCGGTATCGTCGATGACGACGAAAACATCGATATCGGATTTGGGCGTGGCCCGTCCCTGGACGAGACTGCCCGCGAGTACGTAGGAGACGATGTACCGTTCGAACTTCTCCAGGACCATGTTCTTGTGCACTTCGGCGATCTTGATAGCGTCGAGCATGCCCGTATCGTATACAGGAGCGCTCTTACTGATCGTCTGTAAGATATCGTACTTGCCGTCGTAGCACATCTGCCACAGCTCTGACAGGAGGAGCACGTCCGGATTGAGATTCTCATCGACGTTCATCGCCGTGTTGCCGATGATGTTGACCAGTTTCTCCTTGAGCTCCTGTGTGCTCATCTTCTCGCTGTCAGAATCGTCCACCAGGACTAAGAGGTTGATCGCGTCGTCCTGCTGGTCGAGCTGATGGCCTTGTCCTTCTGGACCGAACTGGTCTTGCTGGACCTGTTGTCCGCTCTGTGACGGTGGGAGGAGGGTGATGCCGACGATATAGTCCTCAAATTTATCTACGACTTTGTCCTTGAACTCGTCGAGCTTGCCTCTGATATCTTCGAGCTGTGCGACGGCGTCGTTGGACAGCTCTCCGTCGATCTGCTCTTGTAGGTCTTGTATCTCCGCGTCGAGCTCAGAATCCTCGTCTGTCATGGATGGAAAGAGAGAAAGAAGAAATTTATAAAAGTTGTGTAGAGCTAGTCAGGCGTGTCGAGGTTGTACCCAATCTCCTGTTCCAGGAACTCGTTGAAGTTCCCTTGGTCCAGTGCTCGGAGCGAGCCCG
>CAYWOP010000168.1:0-2028 GCA_964459935.1 uncultured Methanosarcinales archaeon
CCGTTGTTCACCGCCGCCGAGCAGCGGGACGAACCCGCTCTTCGCCTGCGCTGCGATCCGGTTGATCGAGTCGTCCTCCGGGCCGAAGATGATGCTCGGGCGGAAGATCGTGTACGGCTGTCCCGCTCCCTTTACCAGTGTCTCTGCTTGGAACTTCGAGGCGTAGTACGCGTTGCTTTGCGAGGATGCGCCGAGGGCGCTCATCTGCAGGATGGCTGCATCCGCGTCCTGTGCTCCTCTGACCGCGTTGTACGTGACTTCGACGTGGAGGCGTTCGAACAGGCCCGGCTCGCGCTCGCGGATGATTCCTATGAGGTTGATCACGGCGTCGCTCCCGTCGCATCCCCGAGCGACGACATCGCGATCCTGGGCATCGCCCGTGAGTATATCGCAGGCTTCCGCATGGCGTTCCGGGAGGTGGTCTCGGGAACCTGGGCGGACCAGGAGTTCCACATCGTGGTCGTGTTCCAGTAACGTGTCAACTACATGAGTACCGACGAATCCCGTTCCGCCGAGTACGAAGACGCGCATGCTTTTGTACGGTTTAGGTAAGTAATTAAATGTTCGGCTTACCAAAACCATCGAAACATTTAAATATCAGTTGCATGTACCATATATCAGAATAGGAAAGTGTATACTGGCGCTCAGTGCCAGTGACGACAGTGACCACACAGCACCAGTGACCACAGTGAAACACGAAACCCTGTTCACGGCGAGCAAGTGGAGCATCCTGACTGCCCTCCGAGGCGGGGGGAAGTCACCCATGCAACTCGCAGAAGCGCTAGACACCTCCGTGGCCAACGTGAGTCAACAACTCCGCCTCCTCGAGATGGCTGGGTTGGTAACGAGCCGACGCGTGGCGAATACCGAGAAGGGAAAGCCACGCGTGCTCTACTCACTCAACGGCGACCAGTCCTATATCATCACAGCCGCGGAAGACTTCGTCGACAAGCAGTTCCACGACCTCTCCGAGCGTAACAAGGCGATGCTCCGCATCTGGTTCGCGGACGTTGACGATCAATATATATTAGAAAAAGCGTTCTGGAACATCGAGGAATATCTTCCGGACGACTGCGCGCTCCTGGCCGATACGCGCGTTCCGGAGTTTCTGGTGATCGGTGACGATGTGGAGGTACCGGACACCGTTGAGGTGACAGGTGAGAACGGCGAGACCACCAACGTACCGGTCCAGATTACACATTCTGAAGACACTGATCAGGAACGTTTCACGACGCTCTATGACCCGAACGGGGTGACAGGATGCGCGGCATCATCATAACCACCACGGGAGCGATCCTCACATCGGTCGCGTTCGGCCTGCTGCTACGCCTACTGCTCTGATAGGGCAGCCCGGGACATCTTTTTAAACGGCGTTCGCCTTCCAGTAACTGATGAGATTAACGTTACTCGGACCGCCCGGTTCGGGCAAGGGAACGCAGAGTCGTAAACTGAGCGAGCACTACGATATCCCGCGGGTCAGCACGGGGGATATGTTCCGCGCGGCCAAAGAGCAGGACACGGAGCTCGGTCGGAAGGTCAAGGACCTGCTCGACTCAGGAGAACTGGTACCAGATCACATCACGAACAAAGTGGTGGATGAACAGTTAGCAGGAGTCGACGAATTTGTACTGGACGGATATCCCAGGAACATTGGACAAGCTGAACACCTCCAAGATGAGGGCATCGACTACGCGATTCTTCTTGAGGTCAGTGAGGGGGAAGTGGTGCGGCGCATCAGCGGACGCCGCGTCAGCAAGGAAACGGGCGATGTCTTCAATATCAACCTGCTCAGCGATGCGGAAGTGGAACAACTGCGTGAAGAACACACGTTGGTCCAGCGGGACGATGCGAAGCCCGACGTGGTCCGCAACCGCCTGCAGGTGCATAGAGAAAAGACGGAACCGGTCGTCACCTTTTACGAAGAACGCGATCAGCTCATCCGCATCGACGGTGAGCAACCGATACAGAAAGTCTTCGACGACATCGTCGCAGCACTACCAGCATAACTGCTTCACGGCGACCGTCGCA
>CAYWOP010000169.1:0-1961 GCA_964459935.1 uncultured Methanosarcinales archaeon
GAGGACGAGCGCCCGTTTCACTTTCTCGTGCCCGTAGATGTTGGGCGCCACGTTCTGCACCAGTTTGTCGAAGATGTTCGGCTCGTCGCTCAACTCCTTGAGCTCTTCGACGCGTTCCGGCGGTATCTCGATCTGTGTATAGTCTTCCTGCACGGGCTCGACGTAGTTCGCCTGCATGATGAGGTCAAACCGCGTGCTCTGCGCCCCCCTGTCCGTGCTGACCGGGACTTCCTTGACGACACCGGTGACTTCCACGCGTGAACCGGGATTCGTCTTCTTCTCTTCCATGGGGCTGACGAGGTCATTCTTCAGATAGATGTTGAGACGTTTCGGCTGGTCGCCGCCTTGCAGGTCTTCGGGTGATTCTTCCAGGACGATCTTCTGCGTGTCCTCCAGTTCCTTACTGAGAAGGTGGAACTTTCCTTTCCGACCGCAGCTGCACCTGTTCGGTTTCTTGAACTTCTTGTCGTCCTGCACCACGTTGATGACGTTACCACAGCTCGGGCATTCGAACTTGGCCTTCGTCACCTCGGGCCGCACGTCCGTTTTCTGCCGCACTATCCCTTCGATCTGTATGAACGTGTCGATGTGCCGGCTGCGGATCTCCCGGATCATCACCTGTTGGCTTTCCGGGACGTTCTCGAACCGGATCTTGAAGTCGTCGGCATCGAGGTCGAACCGTTCCACGGCGACCTCCGCCGCCTTGATCACGTCCTCTGGTGTTTCCAGGAGTTGGTTGGCGAGTTCCGGGTTGAACCGTGCGAGGTCTTCGAAGTCGACGACCAAGAAGTATTTTCCGGTGCGTACGCGTTCCAGCAGTTCGTCGTACTGGTTGTTTTCGAAGTATTCCTGGAACTCCCGTACTTCGTCGCTTCCCTCCATGCTAGACGACGTCTTGCAGTTCTTCTATGAGCATGTCGACGGCTTCGTGCACCTGGTCCTCGCTCTTCGTCCCGGTGCAGACGATCTTCCCGTTGCTGAACAGGAGGAACGTGGCCTTCGCCTTGCGTAGCTTGAAGACGAGCCCGGGGAACTGTTCCGGCTCGTACTCCGTGTTGATCAGTTTCATCGCGAGCGTGTTCAGGTTGAGGTCCATCCCGATGTTTCCACTCGCGACGATGTTCTGTACGTGTATCTCCGGTTTGATATCCACTTTGACACCGATCTTCTCGAGGCCTTCGACGATCTTGTCGATGCTGCGGTCCACTTCCTCCATGGTGTCGGCGCCGGTGCAGACGATCTTGCCGCTGCTGAATATCAGTGCTGACGTGTCCGGGTCGTCGATGCGGAAGACGAGTCCGGGGAACTGTTCCGGGTTGTACTCGGTGTTGCTGAGCGTCGCTGCCATCTTCTCGAGCGGTACGTCTTGCTCGAGGCTTGACGATACGACGATGTTCACGACTTCAACATTTTGGTCTTGCATGGTTAACCCCCCTTGTGGTTTATACCCACTACTCTTTATAAAAAAGCATCCTTTATAAAACCTTTTATAACTGAACGGAACTGTTCCGACACGCATAACCCCTTCGTTTCATGTGGAGAGTTGGCATTTCAGGGCTTCTAAGTAACGATTCATCTGATTGCCACCTGGTGGTTGCTACAGAACGAAGGTTTTATATGGCACTGCTCCCCGTCTTTATATATGAACGTACCCGACTGGTTCAAGGAACCGGACTGGCGACGCCTCGGACTCTATGGCATCGCCCTGGTACTGATACTCATCTTCGCCCGGTACCTCATCATCCCAGCACTCATCGCACTGACAATCGCGGTAGCGCTCATCACGCGCGTGATCCGACCACTGCGGAAGTTCGGCGTGGAACTCGCCACGTTCACCACGATCATCGCCGGAGCCACGCTCGGACCGGTACTGGGAGCGGTGATTGGCGGCATCGCTATCCTCGCCCAGCTCATCCTCGGCGAATACCTCGGCGTCTACGTGCTCTGGGTCGTGCCCTCGT
>CAYWOP010000170.1:0-1944 GCA_964459935.1 uncultured Methanosarcinales archaeon
CGTCCGGTCACGCCGTCGGTCAGCACGCCGCCGAATGCCACGTCGCCGTTGAGGGAATAGAGGTGTGCGGGTTTCCCGGCCTCACCCGTATGTTCCCTGTGTTTCGATACGTACCCCATCGCCTCAAGGAGCTGCAGGTGTTTGCTCGCGTTGGCGACGCTCGTTCCCGCTCGTGTCGCAAGCTCGTCCATGCGGCGATTTTCGGAGAGTGCGTTGAGCAGTTCCCATTTCGTCCCCGTAATGACGTTCCACACCACTGTTTATAGATGAGCATTCTCGCTATTTAAGTTTTTCTCTGGTTTGAATAGTAAATATATTAACTATAAATTAAAAAATTGGGTCAATACCAAAATCTCAAGGTAGAGAGCTTGAAAATACGATATCGTTCAAAAGGTTTTTATATAGGGGTCGCGCACTATCCATGAAAAAAGAGGTGTATCATGCTTCACGGGGATACCAGATGAACGTACTCATGCTCGGCTGGGAGTTCCCTCCACATTTCTCGGGCGGTCTCGGCGTCGTATGCTACGAACTCACGAAAGCGTACCGGGAAAAAGGCATCCATACAACGTATGTGATGCCGTTCGGTCCTGATGATATCCAAGCTGACTACGTCGATCTCATCGTCGCCAGCAACTACGGCGAAGAACGCATAGAGATCGAACGCGTCGACACACCGATAACACCGTACATGGACGACGAAGAATACCAGGAATACGTCGCGGACAGATACGAATCAGACCTCGACGGCGCGGCAACAGACGTGTACGGCAAGACGCTCTTCGACGAAGTCCGACGGTTCGCCGACGTCGCCACAGAGATAGCGCAACGAACACAGTTCGATATAGTCCATGTCAACGACTGGCCGACGTTCCCAGCGGGCAAACAGATCAAACAAGCGACGGGCAAGCCGCTCGTGACCCACGTCCACGCCACCGAGTTCGACCGCACCGGCGGGAACAACCTGAACCAAAACGTATACGACCTGGAACGCGAAGGCATGCACGCGGCAGACGAGGTCATCGCCGTCAGCAACAAAGTAAAGGAACACATAACGACACAGTACGCGCTATCAGAGGATAACGTGACGGTCGTCCACAACGCCATCAACGCGGAGCCGAGAGAGGACCACGACATGACCATCGCGGAACAGGACAAGATCGTCCTCTCCCTCGGTAGGATAACACTGCAGAAAGGACCGGAGTACTTCCTCAAAGCAGCGAAGCGCGTCCTCGACCACGACCCCAACGTCAAGTTTATCATGGCCGGCACGGGGGACATGCACGAAGAGATGATACACCTCGCCGCCGAACTCGGCATCGCAGACAACGTACTCTTCCCCGGCTTCGTCCCACGCGAAACGGCGGACGAGCTCTACCGCGCGGCCGACGTCTTCGTCATGCCCAGCGTGAGCGAACCCTTCGGCATCACCCCGCTCGAAGCCCTCGCACAAGACACTCCCGTGATAATAAGCGAACAGAGCGGCGTGTCGGAAGTCCTCGACCATTGTATCACAGTGGACTTCTGGGACACGGAGAAGATCGCACAGAACATCCTCGCACTCCTCCACTACCAACAACTCCACAACGAGATAACGGAGCACGGAAAGTTCGAAGTCGAAGCACTGGAATGGAGCGACACCGCCAACGAATGCCTCGCGCTCTACGACGAGGTGATCGCCCGTGACTGACATCTGCATGTACTTCCAAGTCCACCAACCCGAACGACTACGCGAATACCAGATATTCGAGATCGGCGACCACGCCCCATACTTCCACGAAGCGAAGAACGAGGAGATACTGCGGAAAGTCGCGCGGAAATGCTACCTCCCCGCCAACAACGCACTCCTCGACGCACTCGAGGAGAATGACGAGTTTAACGTGGCATTCAGCATCTCCGGCACCGCACTCGAACAGTTCGAACGGTACGCACCGGACGTGCTGG
>CAYWOP010000171.1:0-1923 GCA_964459935.1 uncultured Methanosarcinales archaeon
CCCACCACGAACGTTTCAAAACTGTTCACATCTTGGATGAACGGACTTCTCAACCGTTCCTGCGTAACGTCCGTGCCCTCCGGCATGCTGCTCACGCTGGGCACGACGATAACCGCGGAGTCCTTATACTCGCCTACGAGGAAGCATTTGTACAGTTCCACCCGAGCCCCTTCACGCAGCCCCACGGCCGGGTGCTCGTGTCCCATGATGATAGTGTCAGCTTCGTCACATCCGTTCGGTACTGTGTGGCCGTGTAGGAACGCAACTCCATCGTCCTTGTAGCAATCAGTAACGGTCACGTCTCGTTGGTCCGTGATGGGCTCGAGCAGCGTATCATGATTCCCTTTTATGAGTATGAGTTCGCTCTTTTTTTGGACCACTGTAGTGCTCGGCTCGAGCTCCTCGAGCCGATCCGTCACGTGTTCCATGATCTCATCGAACTGGAACTTGGGGAGGAAGACGCCCTGTTTCGCCAAGCTCTCTTCGTAGCCGAGGTGGACGTCTCCGATGACGAGCGTGTCGAGAAAGGAAACGTAGAGACAGAGTCGGTGGGCTTCGAAGCCGTCGCGCAGCTCCATTAAGCCATCTGCGCTTCGAGGTCCTGGATCTTCTCTTTCAAGAACGAGACCGTGCGCTCATTATCTTGCTGTTCCATGATCTGACCGCACTCGAGACATTTGAAATCGTGTTCCATCGCTTCTTCGAAGCTCAAGCGCATGCACGCGTTGTCGCACATGTAGAACACGTTCTCCGTCTCTTCCTCCAACCGCTCCCGCAGTTCGGAGAGGCGGTCCTCCTTTATCTTATCGTAGAGCTCTTCGATGACCTCATCGTTGAGATCCCAGTAACAGATATACCAGCCCTTCGTCTCGTCCTTCTTGCGCTTGAACGAGACAAGATTGTGCTCGAGCAGGTTATACAGTCGAGACCGGGCTTCGTGGATCTCCAGATCGAGCTCTTCCGCGATGATGAACTCTGAGATATGTTCTTTATCGCGCAAGAATTTTACGACAGGAACCGCGGGTTCTCCGACGAGATGTTCCGCGACCTGTTCGAGTCGTTCGGTGTCATCACCCTCCTGTGCCGCATATGCGTTGATAGTTTCAGCCATTGTACAGGTACCACCGGGCTGTTGATGCTCAAGAATCCCCCTTCAACAGCTCCACGGATAACCTATGACAGCCCACTTATATATTTTTCCCTTGTTCGTCTGTGTCCAACGGGTCGTATTCACGTCGTAGCGCTGAGTAGCCCGCGGTATAGCATCCGAGGAGCAGTGCCGACACGTACTGCGCGACTCCGAAGCCGCCGAAGTTGAGCCGGGTCTTACTGACGTGAAACCGTTCGAACCGTTCAGCAACTGTCTGTATCGCGGTGGCATCACCGTCCTTGCTTGTCAAGAATACGCCGTGAAACGCATCCGGCTCGCCACGGACGCCGAGACTCTGCACACAGTCATCCGGCGTGAACTGCGAGGCGAAGAGCCAACCATGGGTATTACACAGATACTCCCACCAGATCCCGATCGGGACCAGTTCACTACCCGTCACTATCAGCGCAAACTTGTCCTCAAAGTTGTCTGAGAGCTCCACCCCGTGCCGTTCAGCATCGGCGAGTCGAACGTCGCCGATACCCTCGATATCCACGCCATACAAGGCGAGTACTACGCCGAGAATGTGAAAGAGGCTCGCACTCTCGTACGCAACGGTCGGTAGGCGGATAACCGGGTCGTCATGCATGTCCGCGACCTTCCTGAGCGACCCGCCACGTGTCACGCAGAGACACGGTGCAGAGCTTGACCGACGGAACCGGCGGTATCGTTCCAGAACGCGCTCGTTCGAACCGGTGTAGTCGATGAACACCGGCCGTCCGCCCTCCGGCTCGCCAAGTCGCTCGGCGATGGCAGCTGCCACTCGAGCAGGT
>CAYWOP010000172.1:0-1914 GCA_964459935.1 uncultured Methanosarcinales archaeon
ATCATCGGCGGGGTGACGAGCGTGCCCGGCGCGGTCCTGGGGTCGTACCTGCTCGGGTTCGTGGAGAACATCGGTATCTGGTACTTACCCTCGGGGTACAAAGATGCGATAGCGTTCTTCGTCCTGTTCCTCTTCCTCCTCTTCAAGCCTAAAGGTATCCTGGGAACGGAGGTGCGTGACTGATGTACTCCTACCTCGTGCACCTCGCGATACTCATCTTGATATACAGTATCCTCGCGGTCAGTCTTGACTTAGCTGTCGGGTACACCGGTCTTCTCAACTTGGGACATGTCGCGTTCTTCGGTATCGGGGCGTATACCTCAACCTTGTTGGTCACGGACGATGGCGTTCCGTACCTTGCGGGAATCGTCGCCGCAGCCGGCCTGGCGGGGTTCACCGGGTGGCTCCTCGCCTTTCCCACCGCACGACTGGAAGGGGACTACCTCGCGTTGGCCACGCTCGGGTTCAGCTTTATCGTGGAGAGCCTGATGCGTAATCTGGACAGTGTCACGAGAGGACCGTTGGGCATCCCGGGCATTCCCAAGCCCTCCTTTTTCGGCATCACCGTTGAGAGCTCCACTGCGTACTTCGTCTTCGCCTTGGTCGTCGCGGGGCTCTGCATCGGTATCATGTATCGCTTGGTGGAGAGCCGGTTCGGTCGTTTGCTCGAGGCGGTGCGTGATGATGAGGAAGCGGCGGCGGCGTCGGGCGTGAACGTGTTCGCGAACAAGAGCTTGGCGTTGACGATATCCGCGGCGTTCGCCGGTATCGCGGGGAGTCTCTACGCGCATTACATCACGTTCATCGATCCGTCAACGTTTAGCATCCATGAAATCATCTTACTGTTCAGTATCATCATCGTCGGTGGTCTGGCCAGCTGGAAGGGAGCGATGGTCGGCACCGTTATCATACTGTTACTCCCGGAGCCGCTGCGGTTCATCGGACTGCCGTCGTCGATCGTCGGCCCGGCCCGGCAGATGATCTATGCCGCGCTCTTACTCGCTATCGTGTACTATCGGCCGAAGGGCTTGTTCGGGAGGGTCGAGCTTGGCTAACGTGCTCGAACTAGAGGACGTGAGTAAGCGGTTCAGGGGCGTGCAAGCCTTGCAGGACTGTTCCTTTTACGTGGACCAGGAGAAGATAACAGGACTGATCGGACCGAACGGCGCGGGGAAGACCACCGCTTTTAATGTGATAACAGGTGTGAACCAGGTCGATGGAGGAAGAGTGCTGCTGCGCGGGGAGGAGATCACTGGTAGCAAGCCGCACGAGGCCGCTCGTCAGGGTATCGCCCGCACGTTCCAGCACCCGCGGATCTTCGAGAACCTCTCCGTGCTCGAGAACCTCATGACGGGCATCTACCATGCGGTCTCTCTCGGACGACGCTCTCCTTCGGCTTCGGATCGAGAACAGGCGCGGGACGTGCTGGACCGTATCGGCTTGGACGAGTCCTTGGATACCTCTGCTGAGGATCTCTCCTTCGGGCAGAAACGGTTGGTGGAGCTCGCCCGCGCCGTGATGATGGACCATGAAATACTTTTGTTGGATGAGCCCACGGCGGGGGTGAATCCGAAGTTGATCGCGACGTTCAAGGACACGCTGGAGCGATTGCGGGAGGAGGGGAAGACGGTCCTGGTCATCGAGCACGATATGGAGTTCGTCATGGACGTGAGTGACGAGATCATCGTACTGGACGCGGGGCGGAAGCTCGCCGCGGGGATGCCCGAGCAGATCAGGGAGAACGATGAAGTGCTGGAGGCGTACCTGGGAGAATGAATCCATTGCTCGATATAGAAGGACTCTTTGCGGGATACGGCGAGGTCGAGGTCTTGCACGACGTGGACCTTCATGTTGGTCCTGAGGAGGTCGTCGCGTTGATCGGGCCCAACGGGGCGGGGAAGAGCACGGTCCTGA
>CAYWOP010000173.1:0-1893 GCA_964459935.1 uncultured Methanosarcinales archaeon
GATCTCCCTGAACTCCTGTAGAAAGTCGATATCGATGTGGTCGGGGACGATGAGCGAACCCCCGACCGCTATGACATATGTCGTCATCACGGTGGGGAGAGGCGACCACGTTTTAAAATCTTGCGTGCGTGCCGGGGATGATCGCCGCGGTGAAGATCGCAAGCAATATGAACCAGTTATACATCCACTGTTGGATAGTCCTACTATGAAAGGTCCTTAAACCACAGATTTAAAATTCGCGACGTGCTGTACAATATAGGGTGAATCATATGGGTTATATCAACACAGAGTTTACTGCGACGTCCTAGCATGTATGAGGTGAGTTTATGGGTTATATTCGTACAGAGTTCACTGCAAACATCGCTGATGCACGGTACGAGGAACTACTAGAGGAACTGGAGGATGAACGATCCAGGATAGAAGAGGCGGGATATGACGACCCGAGAGCGAGCGTCGTACTCCCTGACGACCATGAATACCACCGGCATATCTACGACGTTGCCGATCGCTTCGATCCGGACGTGCTCGTTGTCTGCGGGATCGGCGGGTCTAACCTAGGTACAATCGCCGTCCATGAAGCAGTGCACGGGACGTTTCATACAGAAGGTCCGGAACTGTATTTTGCAGACACCGTCGACCCCGGAAGCATCGGCGACCTTCTTTCCATAGTGGACGCTCGACTTGCTGAAGGAAAGGAAGTAGCGGTGAATATCGTGACGAAGAGCGGCGGGACCACTGAAACGATAAGTAACGGTGAACGGTTCATATCACTCCTGCAAGAGCACGGTCGCGACCCGAAGGAGCACGTTGTGATAACGACCGACGAGACCAGCCCGCTCCGAGACGTGGCGGGCGAACTCGGCATCACAACGCTCACCATTCCCGAAAATGTCGGTGGTCGATACTCGGTGTTCAGCGCGGTAGGACTGTTCCCGCTCGCAGTCATAGGTGTGGATGTGGAAGACATGTTGAAGGGCGCGCGTGAGATGCGCGACGCCGCGTTGGAACCACGGAATGATGCGATGCGGAGTGCTGCGACGATATTTCACCATGACAGAGAGGGTCGGAACATCCACGACACGTTCCTGTTCAGCACGGAACTCGAGAGCGTGGGTAAATGGTATCGTCAACTCACCGCGGAGAGCCTAGGCAAGCACGGGCACGGTATGTTACCAAACGTGAGCATCGGCAGCACCGATTTGCACAGCATGGTCCAGCGATACCTCGGCGGGCCTGATGACCTCTTGACAACGTTCGTCAACATCGAAACCGATGTGAACGAGGTCCATGTCCCAGAACTCGGAATGGGGTTCGAAGAATTGGCAGACGCTGAAGGCTACTCGTACACGGAGCTCCGCAACGCTATCTTGCAGGGAACGATGGAAGAGTATGAGGAACGTGACAAGCCGTACATGCAGATAACCCTGCCGGATAGGTCATCGCACTCCATCGGTCAGTTCCTCCAGTTCAAGATGATCGAAATCATGTACCTCGCAGAACTCCTCGGTGTGAACGCGTTCAACCAGCCGAACGTGGAGGAGTACAAGGAGAAGACTAGGAACTACCTCTAGTCCCGATTCGTAACGAGTTGAGCACGACGGAGAAGCTGGATAGGGACATGGCAAGACCGGCGATCGCTGGGTTGAGCGTCCATCCTGTGAAGGGATAGAACACGCCTGCTGCGATCGGCACCGCTGCCACGTTGTAGCCGAACGCCCAATACATGTTCTGCCGAATCTTCTGCATCGTATCGCGAGAGAGGGTGATCGCCGTGGCCACGTCGTGCAGTGACTCGTTGACCAGGATGATATCCCCTGCTTCCTTCGCTATATCGACGCCCGCTCCGATCGCTATGCCCACGTCCGCGACGCTCAGCGCGGGCGCGTCGTTCAC
>CAYWOP010000174.1:0-1868 GCA_964459935.1 uncultured Methanosarcinales archaeon
ATTACTCCAGCAAGTCTTCGATCGGCGGGGTCTCGTCGTCCTCGTCCTCTTCTTCCTGCGATGCTTCCTCGAGGTCGACGCCGAGGTCCTGGAGAGAACTGATGTGCATCTGCATCAACTGCTCGACGACGCTGAGCATGCGGGTGAGCTCTTCCCGTTCCTTGCTCAACGTGTTCAGAGCGCCTTTGTGAAACCCTATCTGTTCCTCTTCGCTCTCCGGTTCCGCTTGTTCTGCGTCAGGCATCATTGTAAGGAGGAGAAACACGTTTATAAATGTTTTTGTTACTACTTGGTGTTGAAGAACTCCGTGATGTCCCGCGCCGGGTTCCGAGAGGTTATCGGTTCCTCGCTCTCCGGGAACAACCGGCGGTAGTTATCCCACGCATACCGTTCATCCAGATACACGACGACGCCCTTGTCCGTGTTGCTCCGGATGCACCGCCCCGCGGACTGCAACGTACGGTTGAACGCGGGGTACAAGTATCCATAGTCCCAGCCCTTCCCGAACTTGTCATCGTAGTAATCGATAAGTGATTCAACCTCGAGATCCGGCTTCTGCAACGGGAGGCCGACGATCACAACTCCTTTCAAAAGATCACCGGGGAGGTCGATGCCCTCACCGAAACTCCCGCTCGCCACCGCGAGCAACACAGCACCGTCGTCCTTCGCCTCCTTGAACTCCTCGAGGAGCTCGTGTCGTTCCGCTTTCGACATGCCTTGCTCCTCGCAGAACACTTCCCGATCGGAACTGATGTGTTCCTTAACACTGTCACGCAGTGCGTAGCTCGGGAAGAACACGGCGCTGTTCCCCGGTATGCTCTCCGCGATATCTCCGAGGATACTGCCCATGCGCTGGTACTGTCGCGGCCCGCGCTTCTCGTACTTCGTCGTGGTCTCCGGGACGATCATGCTCAGCTTGTTCTCATCCGGGAACGGGTTCGGGTACTCGCTCGTGATCGCGTCCGGCACTCCGAGGATCTCCGCGTACATCTCCACCGGGTGCAGCGTCCCGCTCATCAACACGGACGCGTACGCTTCTTCGAAGACGTCAGAAGCGACCAGACTCGGATCCAGGCACGTCCTCCGCAGTGAGTAGATAGGACCGCGACTCCCCTCTTTCGTGGAGAAGATCCGGGCGAATCCCGCGTCTTGCTTGTCCCAGTCCACGAGGAACTCGCCGACGCTGGCGAGGTAGGACCGTTGCTCTTCCTCCCGCACCATCCCACCCACTTCCAGCAACTCGTCGGCGAGGGCGTCGTAGGTGAACGCGTCCTCGATCGCTCCCGTGAACGTGTCCTTCTCCATGAATATTTCATCATCACAGCGCCGACCGTGGTCTTGGAGTATCTCCAGGACGTGGCGCATGCCCCGGGCGAGGTGGTCCTGGCGTCGGTCGTTCGCCTCGCTGATCGCGCGTTTCACGATGATATTGCTCAGCTTCGAACTGTGCAACCGCTTCAACCGGTCCGGTAAGTTATGTGCCTCGTCCACGATCACGATGAGTTCCTCCAGACTCCGACCGGTGCGTTGGAGGAACGCGTCGCGTATCTTCGGGTTGAACAGGTAGAAGTAATCGGTCACGATCACGTGTGAATCTTGGGAGAGGAGCATGCTCACTTCGTATGGACAGACCTCGTGGTCGCCCGCGATGTCCAGTACGGATTCGGTCGTGTGTGGCCCCGCTTCGCGCAGCTCCGCCAGGGCGTTCTCTGTCTCGCTCGTCAACTCCTCCCCGTTCTTCAAGTTCAGGTAGTATTCGCACATATCATCCGCCCGCATCTGCCGGCAGTACTCGGCGAACTCCCCGCTGCCCAGGTCCTCAACGCCCTCTTGGAGGCAGAGCCATTTCTTCCCGACCACGTCCACGG
>CAYWOP010000175.1:0-1856 GCA_964459935.1 uncultured Methanosarcinales archaeon
GATATCCGGAGGTAATCTACACCGTACGGATTGTGCTCTCCCGCGGGTACATAGTCGATTGGTACCGCGATAGAATCCATCGGATACTCCCGGACATCCATTCGTTGCTGATAATCTTCCATCGTATACTCCAAAAATAATCAGCGTACCATCTTTATATAGCTGCGTGTCAACTTTTAAAAAGAGGGGTGGGATGCGGTTCGATATGCGCATACACGTGGCCCTGTTGCTACTCATCGCCACCGCTGGCTGTACCTACGTCGGTGACGCCGTGGAGACGAGCGTGAGCGACGAGGTGAAACAGGAGCTCGCGAATAGCACGGCCACTGCGGTGCGGGCGAGCGGAGCGGAGACGATCACCGTGGAGACCGTGTCCAATTATTCTTCGTATAATGCGACGGTGACGAAGGTCAACGCGTTGCTCACCGTGCTGGAGATTCCGCTGAGCGCGGACTTTGACGGTCTGCCGGCCGACCGTGAAGGCTACGAACGGTTCCGCAACGACACGGAAGCGTTCCGTGAACTCATAGCAGGGTACAACGGGCTCGTGCGAGCATCAAAAGAGTATAAGGGAGATCCGGATCCGGTGTTGAACGCCACGCAGCAGTTCATGGCCGAGACCGCGTGGTTCACTGCTTCGTCCACGTACACGATGGGCGAGGCGCTGTGGTCGAGCGTGAAAAACGAGTCGTGACCACCCGATACTTTATAAAGACAACGGTGTTGCTTTTAAACATATGAAGTTCGATAACCTTGGATTGAGCGAACCCGTTCTACGCGCTGTCAACGAACGTTTCGACGCGCCCACAGCGATACAGGAGAAGGCGATCCCGAAGATCGTGGAGGGCGGTGACGTTACGGCTGCCTCTCCCACCGGGAGTGGCAAGACGCTCGCCTTCGCCGCAGGTGTGGTGAGCGAGATAGAACCTGGCGCGATCAAGTCCATAATGCTCACACCCACGCGAGAGCTCGCCCAACAGGTACAGGGCGAAGTGGAAGCGTGCGCGAAGTATACAGATCACGAAACGGTGCTGATACACGGCGGTGTGGATATCCAACCGCAGATCGAGCAGATCAAAGAAGCTGATGTGGTCATCGGCACGCCGGGTCGCGTGCTGGACCATCTGGGGCGGGAGACGCTCGATCTCAGCCAAGTTGAGATATTCGTCCTGGACGAGGTGGACGAGATGTTCGACATGGGTTTCATCGACGATGTGGAGGAGATCATGAGCCACGCACCGACGTATAAACAGCACCTGTTCTTCAGCGCCACGCTCTCCACGAAAGTGTCGGAACTCGCGGAGAAACACGGGGATAATCCTGAGGAGATCTTCCTGAACCAACAGGTCGAGAATTTAGAACAAGTGTACTACGACGTGCCCGACAATCTTAAGTTCTCACTCCTCGTCCACCTACTGAGAGAGGAGGAGTCCGACCTGATCATGGTGTTCTGCAACACGCGGAAGACCACGGATTTCGTGGCGAAGAACTTACAGGAATATGGCATGGACGCCACGGCGATCCACGGCGGGCATTCACAGAACAGTCGTACGAACACGATGAACAGCTTCAAGGGCGACGACGTGAGCATCTTGGTCTGCACGGACGTCGCCGCGCGTGGCATCGACGTGCCCGAGGTGAGCCACGTGTACAATTACGATATCCCGGACGATCCGAAGCAGTACGTGCACCGTATCGGCCGGACGGCGCGCGCCGGTGCGGAAGGAAAAGTTATCAATATCCTCGGCAGTCGTGACCATTCCAGTTTCCGCCGTATCAAGCAGGACAGCGCGCACGATATCGAGCGGTTGGAGAAGCCCTACGTGGAACGATTGGATATCAAGTGGACGCCGTGA
>CAYWOP010000176.1:0-1838 GCA_964459935.1 uncultured Methanosarcinales archaeon
CGTCGACGCTGCCGGAGCCGTTCACGACGGTCGCGTCGACGGGGACGCGCATGCCCTGCTTGACCACGACGACATCGCCTTCACTCACCTCTTCTATGGATACTTCCTCAGTTTCTCCGTTCTCTTTTACGAGGGCGGTATCGCTCTTCAGGTCGAGGAGTTGCACGACGGCGCTGCTCGTCCGTTCCTTCGTCCGTTCCTCGATATACCTTCCAAAGAGGATGAATGTGGTGAGCATCGCCGCGGTCTCGAAGAAGAGCGGTTGGCCTGGGAGGAACAGGCTGGCGGTGCTGTACAGGTATGACGTGCCGATGCCGAGGGCGACGAGCGTGTCCATGTTGACCGCGGTGTTCCGGAGCGCTCTCCACGCGTTGGTGAAGAACTGCCTGCCTGCGTACGCGACGATCACGGTTGTGAGCGCGAACGTGTAGTATTCGCTGTAGGCGGGTTTGTAGAAGCTGGAGTCGATGTACGTCCACGCCACCACCGGGATTGCGAGGAGGAGGCTGATGAGGAACATGTTGCGGGTCTGCTTTGCGTCGTGAGCGACGTCGTATCCCGCGTCTGCGATGGCTTGTTCTATCTCTGCCGGATCGGTTTCGTCGTCGAAGGAAACGTAGACTTTCTTGCTTGCGAAGTTCGCGTTGACGCTCTCCACGCCCTGCACCTTGGCCACCGCGTGCTCTATCTCGTCTGTACAAGAAGCGCAGTGCATGCCGTCGACGCGGAAACTTTTCTTCATCACGGACTGTTAGGACCTGATTATTTAAAAAATATGCGCTCTAGGCAACCGTTTACCTCATACAGGTAGCTACACTTGAAGCGAGGGTGCTTCTCGTCACGTTTCCACCGTAGTGCTAAGACAGCCAGCCATATCCTATTGAAGAAGCGTTCTGCGTGCAGATATGCGAAATAATGGGATGCTCAAACACAATATTTATAAACCGACTCGAGCAAGAAGGGATATATGCAGAGTCGTGTACGGTACTCTCTGATTATCGCTCTCTTCTTATTCCTCACGGCCCCGGTACTCGGCCTCGACCTGGACGATGCGAAGGCCGCGTACAGCGTACGGGAGATCAATGCTGACTACACCGGGCCGGTGTTGGAAATACAGCGCGTCTCAGACGGTGCAACTACTACATTCTCGTTCCAAGACGGTGAACTCCCCGAAGAGGATATCGAGTCCTGGTTGGGCGGCAGTGACGGCAAGGTCCGCACCTGGTACAGTCAGATACCAGGACATCCCGCACTCGTCGCTCCTGATGACAAAGAAGGTCCGGTGATAGCGGATGATGGCCAGATCACGAAAGGGCCGAACGGGAAACCGGAACTGCAGTTCACCGACAACGATGCTCTAGTGGTTAATGAATCCCTACCGGAACCGCTTCAACACACTGATCACACCCTCTATTTGAAGATGCGCCAGTTCGATACGTCCGCTACCGGCAACCTGATTAGCTTGTCACCACCAGGGTCCTGGCCACACCTGGCGTTCTACGGTGTGAGCGACGAGGGAAGCGGTGTACGGATAAAAGACTGGAACAACGGCGGGGGTGGGTGGATCGGAAATGTCGGCACCGATCCCGGCATTTTCATACACACGATAGGGACGGATGAAAGCCGGAGCTATCTGAACCACGAACTGGTCCACAGTAGATCCGATCTGAACGTGTCTGATGCGAGCGTTGACCGGTTCGTACTTGGTGCTAGCTCGAAAAGTATGGATACAAGCTGGAACGGGAGTATCAGCGAGGTCGTCCTGACCGGGTATAGCCCGGACTACGAAGCGATCCGTGCCGTGAAGGATGACATGGTCAAGTATTACGAAACGGTAC
>CAYWOP010000177.1:0-1770 GCA_964459935.1 uncultured Methanosarcinales archaeon
ACTGTTCACATTCAACAGTTCGGGCACAGCGGAGTTCAAGCCGAACAATTCCGAAGTAGGCAATCACACGTTCAACCTGACAGTGGAAGATAACTCCTCCTGTTCGAATGATGCCACAACCGTCACGTTTAATCTCACGGTCATCGATGCAAACGATCCTCCTATTCTGGAGGAGCCGCTCCCGGACGTCTCTCTTTCACCCGACACGACCGTACGTCCGTTCTTCCTGAACAACTACTTCTCCGACCCAGACGGTGATCCGCTGTCATTCAATGTCAAAGGTGAGAACCAGGCGAACGTCACCATCTTGAACTCCACGAGTGAGGTCGAGGTGAAGTCTGACACGTGCGGGTTTACGGACGTGGTATTCTTCACCGCAGAAGACCCGTTCAACGCGACGAACACGAGCAACCCCGTGCAGATAGAATGTGAAGAGAGTGAGGAGAGCACGACGAGCAGCAGAGGGGGAGGCGGAGGAGCAGGCGGAGGTGGCGGAGGAGCAGGCGGCATCTGTCAGTCGAACTTCGAATGTTCCGAGTACATCTCCTGCCAGCCCAACGGTACCAAGGTGAAGCGGTGCGTGGATGAGAACGGTTGCGAAGAGCCGGAGCGCATCACCGTAGAGTGCGATTACGAAGAGCCGGAAACGTGCCAGGAACAGTGGGAGTGCGATGAGTGGGGTACATGCTTGATGAACGACACGCAGTACCGGACGTGCCGGGACGTGAACGAATGCGGCACGAAAGAGAAGAAGCCAATGACCGAGCGTTCCTGTGAATATCAACCCACGTGCGATGATCAGGTGATGAACGGTAATGAGACAGGAATCGACTGTGGGGGTCCCTGCGAGCCGTGTCAGACCGTCGAGACACCTTCGCCTATCGAGGAAGAGGAGAGCCGGCTGTCCACTGCACTGTTCGGGCTCATCACCGCGACGTTACTCGGACTTATCGTCTTCCGATGGAAGCGTAAGGCGATCTACGGAGCGATGGCGAAGCTCGGACTGCGGTTCTCCGGTCGCGTTCCGAAACGTATCCTCATCGATGACCAGACTCGTGATGAACTCCTCAACCGGTTAGAGGATATCCACGATACGAGCGAGTTCGAGGAACTCTTCGCCGTCGTTCACTCGCTGTACGAGGCAGCCTTGGAAGTGGAGGTGGAACAGGGTCGGGAAGCGGTCGAAGCGGCGACCGCAACGTTCAGTGACCAACTTCGTGACGTCCTCATCACGTTCTACGACAAGATGATCGATCTGGAACTGAGCGGTGATGTGAGTGAGACGCGCTTCTCCGCTCTGGTCGAGGAGGGTTACGAACTGGTCCTGCAGATATCGGAAACTGATCGGGACAGACTGCGCGATCACCAGCACCAACTGGACGAAGCGTTCCCGATCGAACAGTTCTTCCTGGATATCGCAGATGCCTATGTGGCCTTGCATTTCAATGATCTGGAGAGTGCCTCCGAGCGGTACTTCGACCTGCTGGACCGTTACGAAGAGCTCTTGCCGGCAGAACAGGAACGTGTGTACGCAGACCTGCGCGGACTGTATCTGAAGATACGATACCGCCGCGCATGGCTCGAGAATATGGGGTCGTAGTAGCTACCCGTGATCTCAGTGACATCCTGTTTCTCGGTCTTCTACGAAGACTTTAAAAACAACCAACACGGTAACTTATCATACTAAATGAAGCGAACTAACTTTACTAACTTACTAAAGTTATGTTTGTTAACTAACTTACTTTCTCTTCCCGGTCTCACAGTCGCACG
>CAYWOP010000178.1:0-1737 GCA_964459935.1 uncultured Methanosarcinales archaeon
GTCATGGGCCTCGGTCGGAGCTTCGAGGAAGCGTTCCAAAAAGCACTGCGCATGGTCGACGCGGGCCAGCCCGGCTTCGCCTGTGCAGAAACTGGTGTGGACGTGAAGAAGGAACTGCGCGACCCGTCCGACCAGCGCATCTTCGCCCTGCGGGAAGCGCTCAAAGCAGGTTATACGACGAACGAGATCCATGACATCACGGGGATCAGCATGTGGTTCCTGGACAAGATGCGGCACATCGTGGACCTGGAAGACCGGTTACAACAGTTGGATGAAGGGACGCTCCGCGAGGCCAAGAAGGCAGGGTTCAGCGATGAACAGATACGCATGTGCAGCGGAAAAGAGGAAGTGCGCGAACTTCGGAAATCGTACGGTATCGAGCCTGTCACCAAAAGGATCGATACAGTGGCGGCGGAGTTCCCCAGCCAGACCAACTACCTCTACCTCACCTACCACGGCGAGCAGGACGACTTACAGCCCGATGACGATACCGTACTGGTCCTGGGCAGCGGGACATACCGCATCGGGAGCAGCGTCGAGTTCGACTGGGCGTGCGTGAGCTGCCTCGACCGCGTCGAGGAACAGGGATACAGCACGGCAGTAGTGAACTACAATCCGGAGACGGTCAGCACGGACTACGACGTCGCGAACAAGCTATACTTCGACGAGCTCTCCCTGGAGCGCGTCCTGGACATCTGCGAGAAGGAACAGCTGGAAGGCGTCGTAGTTTCCTTCGGCGGGCAGATACCGAACGGACTCGCGCTCGAGCTGAAAGAGGCAGGCGTGCCCGTGCTGGGGACCGATCCTGCAAGTATCGATGATGCGGAGAGCAGGTACACGTTCTCCGGGATACTGGATGCACTGGATATCGACCAACCCCGTTGGGAGGAGTGCAACACCGTGTCCGAAGCGCTGTCGTTCGCCGACTCCGTCGGGTACCCCGTCCTCATCCGCCCATCGTATGTACTCAGCGGGGCGGCGATGAACATCGCGTACGATGAAGACGAACTTTCCTCATACCTGCGCGAAGCCGCGGAGCTCTCCGATGAACACCCTGTGGTCGTCTCGGAGTACATCGAGGATGCGAAGGAGATCGAGATCGACGCCGTGGCGGACGACGGCGAACTCTTGGCGTACGCTATCTCGGAACACGTCGAGGAAGCGGGCGTGCACAGCGGGGACAGCTCTCTCATCTTCCCCGCGCAGAAGCTCTACGTGGAGACCGTGCGTCGGGTGAAGAAGAATACGAAACGCATAGCGGAGCGGTTCGACATCACCGGCCCGTTCAATGTACAGTACCTCGCGAAGAACAATGAGATAAAAGTTATCGAGTGCAACCTCCGCACCAGCCGCTCCTTCCCGTTCGTCTCCAAAGTCCTGAAAGAGAACTTCGTGTCACTCGCCACCGACGCCATGCTCGGTCTGGAACCGGACCGACCGGACAAAGACATCTTTGATATCAACTACGTAGGTGTGAAGGTACCGCAGTTCTCCTTCGCACGCCTCGCAGGCGCCGACCCGCTACGTAGCGTGGAGATGAGCAGTACGGGTGAAGTGGCATGCCTGGGCGAGAACGCGTACGAAGCGTACGTGAAAGCGTTGCAGAGCGCCGGATTCGTACTCCCGGACGAGACGGTGCTCGTCTCCCTCGGTACAGAGGAGGACAAAACAGAGTTCAGGAACGCGGCGGAGCGCTTGGCGGAGCGGTACCGTTTGCTCGCGACGCCGAAGACAGCG
>CAYWOP010000179.1:0-1703 GCA_964459935.1 uncultured Methanosarcinales archaeon
ACACGCGTTCTTCACAAGCTCACTGCTGCTCTGCACCTTTGCCCCGCCGACGTTGAATTCTAATCGTATCCCCCGTTCCTCGCACAAGTCGTATTCCGGCACGTTATGCTCTTTCCTGTCTCCGCCGTTCGCGAAAACGTCTGGATTGACGTCAGCAAGTACCGGGCAGACGGACATGTCTTCCGGATTTTCCTCATGGGTTGTGAAAACAACCTCGTCCACTGACTCGAGAGCCAATAGGACTTCCTTGCGCTCTTCTTGGGGCATGAACACGTATCCTTTCTTCTCCTGCAACCAGTTATCGTTGTTGAGAATCACTACAAGGCGATCTCCCATCGTCCGCGCTTCGTTGCACAGGCGGACGTGGCCCACGTGTACCGGGTCAAACCCGCCTGATACGGCCACTGTCGTCGGTGCATCGTCAACGTTCATCCGTCCACCTTCAGCACGACGGTCGCGTCCTCTTCCTGTAGTTGCTCCACGTAGTCGAGCGCTTCGTACTTCTCCTTCACCGCGTCCCAGGGCATCGCATCCTTGTCCTCCCTGATCGACTCGAGGAGCTCTTCGATATCTTGATAGTGCTCGTAGAGCAGCTCTCCCTTCTTTTTGTACTCCTCCGCGTCGCTCTTCAGTTTTCCGATCCTGTGCTCCTGGCGTTGGATCACGTGCTCTATCTCGTCGATCTTCTCCTGGCGGAGCTCCTCCTTCTTCTCCGCTTCCGTCTGCACGAGTCGTTGACTCAGCACCTCATCGACCGCCTGCGAGAACGAGTCGTAGCGCTCTTCCGGTGGTTTCGTCTCCATCGCTATGGGGAAGACGTAGTCTTCGTGCGTGTTCGCGTCGATCTCCAGAGAAAGAAAATCATACAGTGCCTCGGCGAGCTCACCAGGGTCGACCTCCGTAGGACTTGCATCTTTCGAGAAACCGTACCGTTGACAGTATTCTTCGGCGTAGACACCGCCGAGGCCGAAGTCGACGGCGAGCGTCTTCACCAACGAGTCCATATCCGTCTCCTCAAGCACCTCCTCTGCGGTTTCCTCATCTGCCTGTGTGGTGTCGACCTGTTCCGGCGGGTACTCGTACGTTTCACCTTGCGTGATCTCCCGTGCCTGCCAGGACTGACTGTTGTACGGGGAGAGGATGTTCATCTCCTTGTCGCAGAGGATGATATTCCCTTTGCTGAACAGTTCGATCACGAGCACATTATGTTCAAACTCCAGCTCGAGCACACGGTCGAAGCCGTGTTGGCGTACCTCGCGGAGGAACGTCCCGCCGATGTGCTTCCTGAGGAACATGCAGAACTGCGGTGGTTCGTCCGGCACGTCGGGCTTATACTGCGTTTTGTAAAAGAAGTCGGGGAGGACGATGCGGAGGTAATGCTTGCCCTCGCCGGGCTCGTGCAGGGCGATGAGGAAGTCATCGCCGTCCTGGTAGACCTTGTCCACCCTGGAATCGCTCACGTCGAGCTCGCGGAGCAGGTAGTGGAGGTCGAAGCTTGAGATACTACTCTTCATACGTTCTTCTAGTCACGGATGGTATTTAATTCATTCGTCGCTTCGACGGTCCCGTATATGTGGACTCGTCGAGACGCCGTACCGGGTCTTCACCCAGTTCTTCATGCACGTGACCGCACAGGCCCACGGTCCTGGAGATGATGAAGAACGCCTTGCCGAGCGACGCGGGGAAGCCCATCTCGAGGAGTA
>CAYWOP010000180.1:0-1692 GCA_964459935.1 uncultured Methanosarcinales archaeon
CCAGGATCCAAGTCACTCATCACTTGCCACCGAAGTAGTACTCTTTCCCGCGCGGCGCGACGGTGTCGGCGAGGGCGATGAGTACGAGGAAGATGAGCGCCATGACGAATGCGTTGACAGGTGAGAGGTTCGCCTTCCAGGCTTGGAGGAACGAGCCTTGGTACGCTCTGACTTGGACGGTGAACGCGTCGCTCTGTTCCGTCGCGCCGGCTTCGTCCGTCGCTTCGAACACGATTTCATAACGACCGGGCGTCTCACTGTAGAGCTCGGCGTTGCTGCCCTGTATGGTCACGTCGAGCTCGGTCGGTCCGTGGTCGTAGACCAGGTCGTCCTCGTCGGGATCAGTAAAGTATTTGGAGAGGTCGAGCGTGCCTATCGTTCCGGCTTTGATGCTTATGTCAGCTCCCATCGCTTCTTCATAGAGGGCGTCCGGTGCCGTGGTGAAGGTCGTGGCGAAGTAGATGATGCCGAGGACTGCGAGGAGTGCGAACGCGGCGTAGAGGAGGTAGAACTGCGTCCGGTACGCGACGGTGAACCGTTTCGTCGGGATGGCTCCGGTCTTGATCAGCGCGAGGATGAGGATGAGCGCTGCGAGGACTGCGAGGAGTCCGATCGTCGTCCAGGCGGAGCCGATGCTTCGGATCGCTCCGTAGATACTCTTGAGCGTGTTGGCGACGCGTTGTCCGAACGTGGGTCCGAGCACGTTCGTGCCGAACGTCGCTTCGTATTCAACGCCGTTGTCGCTGGTGATGGTGAGGTCGTGGAGGTACTCGCCCGGCGTAGCGTTCTCGATGCTGAAGCTGAGCGTGCCGGTCTCGCCGGGTGCGAGCGTTACCGTGTTCTCCGTGGGTGTGAGCATCGCGCTGTCCGTTTCTCCCCTGTACGTGGTCTGCACGATCCCGTCGTTGCGCAGTTGCACATCAACGTGGTCGCGGACGTCGTAGTTGGTCTGCGCGAGTGAGACCTGTGTGCTGCTCCGTTTCGTGTACACAGTGACCGTTCCGGTATCGGAACTTGTTGTTTTGCCGCGTGTGGTGACCGTGACGTTCTCCTTCGTTTCTGCACACGGTGCGTCGACGCGGATGGTGAGCGTGCGTCGCTGTTGTGGTCGGAGCGTTACCTGTTCTGTATCGAGTGTGGTCCACGCGGGTCCGTCCAGTGTCACGTCGAGTGTCTGCTGTTTGGTCCCGTCGTTGGTGATGGTGACCGGTAGTTCTTGTTCGCCGCAGACGAGCTTCGTCGTGGGTACGTCGACGGAGTGGCCATAGCAGTTCTCGTTGTTGACGCGGATATCTTTCTTCGTGGTCACGCCGTGCTCCGGTTTGATCCGTAGCGTGTACGTGTTCGTTCCGGGCGTGTTCGGGAGTGTGACCTGTACCGTTTCTTCACTCCCTGGTTCGAGGGTGATGCTCATGTCCGCCACGCCGCGGAGCTTGTACGTGTTCGTCACGTTCGCCTTGTTCTTGATGGTCACTCCTGTCGTCGCTTCTTCGGACTGGCAGGAGTTGATGTGGCGGTTCACATCGGTGGTGTATGGATAATTATTTTGTATATCGAGTCGGAGTTTCGTTTTCGCGGTCATCCCGTTCTTCACGCTCCGTACGGTGACCGGGATCTTGTACGTTCCCGTGGTGTCGTCGGGGAACTTGGCGTGTCCGTAGATCTTCAGTTTGTCACCGAGTTCGAACCGTG
>CAYWOP010000181.1:0-925 GCA_964459935.1 uncultured Methanosarcinales archaeon
GTGGGCCTCCACCCGGCGACGATGCACGTGACGGAAGACTTCATCGGTACGGGAACACAGGTGAAGACGGAACGTCCTGGGAAAGCGGCTAGCACGATCGCTGTGGACAGCATCGAAGGCCCCGTCGTGAAGTTACAGGACGGGAGCGTACGCCGCCTGGACGAGGACGAAGCGAAGGACGTCGGGAATATCGATGAGATACTCTACATGGGCGACGTCCTCGTGAACTACGGCGACTTCGTTGAACGCGCTCACCCGCTCGTCCCACCAGGGTACTGTGAAGAGTACTGGTATCACCATGTGCAGGACAGTGACGGTCCGGAGGTGGACCCGGACGATATCTCGTTCGACGAAGCAGTGGACCTGAGTGAAGAACTGGACATCCCGCTCCACCCTGCCTACACGTATTTCTGGACTGCGATCGAAGCGGAACAGTTCGATACGTTACAGGAGTGGCTCGACGAAGGCGAGCGGGAGGAGGAGAAGATCATCTTGCCCCTGGACGGCCGCAAGCGCCTTCTCGAGCTGATTGCGGTACCGCATGAAGTCGTGAATAACGAATATGTAGTGATAGAAGGTGACGACGCGGACGCACTGGCGCTCCAGACACGCGGAGAGCGAAGGAGCGAGGATATCATGGACGCGGTGAACGACGCGTGCCCGGTGCGGGTGAAGGATAAGGCCGGTACGTTCGTCGGAGGGAGGATGGGACGGCCGGAGAAGGCGAAACTGCGCAAGCTCAAGGGCAACCCGCACGGCCTCTTCCCTGTCGGCGAGGAAGGCGGGCGTCGTCGGTCCATCCAGGCCGCACTGGACGAAGGCACGATACGAGCGGAGTTCAAGGTCTTCGAGAACACCCAGGGGGAAGAGGTTCCGTACCGTGTCGACCCTGTCACGGGTGAGCCGAACGAGGAAGGCGAGGGTA
>CAYWOP010000181.1:935-1644 GCA_964459935.1 uncultured Methanosarcinales archaeon
AGTGAGATATTTACGATCGACATCCAGGATCATATGGACCGCACGCTCGAGAAGCTCGACATGCAAGTATATCCTGATCTCGTGAAGGGCGTGCGGGGGACGATGAGCGAGGACCACCACGCGGAGGACCTCGCCAAAGGCGTGCTCCGCGCCAAGCACAAAGTACACGTGAACAAGGACGGGACGGTGCGGTACGACAGCAGTGAACTACCGATCACACACTTCAAACCGGAAGAGATCAGTGTTTCAGTCGAGAAGCTCCGCGACCTTGGATATGAAACGGATATCGAAGGGGACGAGCTCGAAGATCCGTCGCAAGTGGTCGAGTTGAAACCCCAGGACGTCGTGCTGCCGTGCTGTCCCGAAAGCCCGGAGGAGCAGTGCGATACGATCTTGAAACGCACCGCGGACTTCGTCGATGACCTTCTGGAGCGGTTCTATGGTAAGGAGGCGTACTACGACTTGGACGGCAAGGAGGACTTGGTCGGTGAGTATATCATCGGACTCGCTCCGCACACGAGCGCCGGCACGCTCGGGCGCATCATCGGGTTCAGCGAGACCCAGGGATTCTTCGCCCACCCGTTGTTCCACTCCGCGATGCGTCGCGACTGCGACGGGGACGAGTCCTGCTTCATCCTCCTCATGGACGCGTTCCTCAACTTCAGCTCCGAGTTCCTTCCTGAGAGCCGGGGTGGGACGATGGACGCGC
>CAYWOP010000182.1:0-1636 GCA_964459935.1 uncultured Methanosarcinales archaeon
GGCTCCGAGCAGTCCGAAGTCCTTCCAGATCGCCGGTCCGACGCTGAACGGTGCGGAACCCGCGAAGATACCCGCGAGCAGTGACACCGTGAAGAACACCGTGAGGAACCAACCGATCGGCTGCACGTACGCTCCCACGAGCAGTCCGATCGCGACGATCAGCAAGACGACCGCGAGGACCTGGATGACGGCTGCAGACGAGAGGAACCCGAGTCCGAGTCCCTGCATCATCTGACCGACCTGTCCGGTCGCGGTGAACTTCGTCCACACGGACCATAACAGTGTCAACGCAACGCCTATCCGTAGGTAGAACAGTCCTGTCTCCGTATCTGTCATGCCTATCACCCACTGCTTGTTTATAAAAACGTATATATAAATATATTGTTTAATCTCAGTGGGCAAGGTATTAAAGCGTTCTTTGGGTTATCATGCCTATGGATGTGAAACAGGTCGGTATCACGCTCACCATCGCTGTGCTGTTCAGCGTCTTCGTCTTCACCAGCATCGAAGCCGTCTACCCGTCACCGAGCTACGGCGACTACTGCGACGAGCGGCAACCAAGTCCAGTGATGAAAGACTCCTGCGGCTCCGTCGATCAAGAAAAGATACAGAACTGCACTGAACAAGGCGGGGAACCAAGGTACGAATACAACGACTCGGGCTGTCGCGTGGACATGACGTGCAGCATGTGCCGCCAAGCGTACGAACGAGCGCAGGACCGCAGGGATATCACCGGTTTCATCGCCGCGGCCCTGCTCGGCATCATCGCCATCATCGCCGTCCTCGCACTCGACCTCTTACCCGAGATCACATACGGCGTGATACTCGGCGGACTCGCCACGCTCTTCACCGCGACGAGCATGCACTTCAACGCCCTGCACAGATGGGTACGCCCGTTGATACTCCTGGCAGAACTCGCCCTCGTCATCTACCTCACGTATACCGTGTTCCGGGAATAAGATTTATGTACGATCCCCTGATTAGTTAGAACGATGCAGGTCATCTACACCGTCTGCGCGGACCACGACGAAGCGAAACGCATCGCTGAATCATTGGTAACGGACGGCCTCGCCGCGTGCACGAACAGGTGGGAGATCCACAGCACCTACGAATGGGACGGCGAAGTGCAGGACGAGACCGAGGTCGCGATGATCGTCAAGACCAAAGTCGCGAACGTGGACGACGTCTTCACCAGGATCAAGAAACTCCACAGCCACGACACACCATCCATCTTCGTCCTCCCCACCGGCGTAGTGGAGAAGAACTACCTGGACTGGGTGCAGGAAAACTGCTAAAAACACTTAAACACCGCATCCGTTCTGAACGGTATGGAAGATGAGAAGAGCTGCGGCGTCATCCTCTACAGGAAAGATGAAGAACGACAGTTCCTCCTCCTACTCTACCCCGCAGGGCACTGGGGCTCTCCCAAAGGCCACGTGGAACAAGAAGAGGAAGAACGGGAGACGGCGCGTCGAGAACTTCGAGAAGAGACAGGAATCGATGCCGTACAGTTCCTCCCCGGCTTCAGAGAAACGATACAGTACACATACAAAGCGGGCGGGAAGCGCAGGCGCAAGACGGTCGTGTTCTTCCTCGCCGAGACAGAGCAGGAAGATGTTACGATCTCCGACGAGCA
>CAYWOP010000183.1:0-1633 GCA_964459935.1 uncultured Methanosarcinales archaeon
ATGCAAGCGATACCCATCAGCGCGCGACAGCTCGAAGCGCTCGTCCGCCTCGCCGAGGCCAGTGCGCGGACGCGTCTCAGTGAAAAAGTGAAGCGGAAGGACGCGAAACGCGCCATCGACCTGCTCCACTACTGCCTATCGCAGATCGGCATGGATCCGGAGACGGGGAAGATCGACATCGACCGTATCAGCACCGGTATCAGCGCCAACCAACGGAATCACATCCGTATCGTCCGTGACATCATCGCTGACCTCGAAGAGGAAGAGGGCAAGACGATCCACGAAGACGAAGTGATGGAGCGCGCGCAGGAAGAGGGTGTCGAGGAACGCAAGGTGGAAGAGGTTATCAACGAACTCAAACGCTCCGGTGACATCTTCGAACCGGAACCGGGCAAGATACAACGGTTGTGACGATGGCCGAATACGAACGCCAGACCGCCCGGAAATGCACCATCAAACAGTTACTCCAAGGCAATTTTATCGAACAGGACGGGTGGGATCCGAACTATGTAGAAACGGTGGTGGGCGATATCAGCCGGTGTAACCTGATGGGGATCATCGTCAGCCATGACGAGAGCAGCATCACCATCGACGACAGTACTTCTACGGTAACGGTACGCACGTTCGGCGAGGTCGACCTGTCTCCTTTTGAAGTCGGAGACGCGGTCGTGGTCATCGGCCGGCCCCGCCTCTACAACGACGCGCTGTACATCGCAGGGGAGATCGTGCAACGCACGGATGAGGACTGGCTCGCATACCGCAAGGCGGAGATCGAGCGACTGCCGACTCGGGAACTCCCAGAGCGCGAAGAGGAACCGCAAACGACCGAGGAGAGCACGACCACAACAGATGAAGCGGACGTTCCCGAACTGACGGAGCGGATACTGGAACGCATCGATAAGCTGGACGACGGCGACGGGGCGGATGTGGACGAAGTCATCGAGGATATCGACGGCGCGGAGGAACGCGTCAACGCTCTCATGGAGGAAGGAGAGGTCTTTGAGATCACGCCTGGCAAGGTCAAAGTACTGGAGTGAACCGTAACACGCACAGCACCGCCAAAACGATACCGCCGAACAGGTCAAATCCCCGGATCCTGCCGTGCATCCGGTACGACCCCCACAGGAGGAGCACCGCGTAGAACAGGAGCACGCCAGTCATCCAATACGTGTAGATATTCTCTACAGGTGAGAGGAAGAACGCAGCGACCAGACCGCCCTGAACGGTGAAGAAGAGGACGTGCGCTATCCCTGCGAACGACGGTATCGTCGTGCGACCGCGGTACAAGTGATCACCACCGTTCCGAGCATTCGCCCGGCCCCAGTTACGATGAAGTGGAATAGCCAGGCCGAGCGCCACAAGTATGCCGTGCGGGAAATAGGTAAACGAGGAACCCAGGTGGAAGAGCGCGTTGAACGGTATGAAGAGGAAGTCGATGTACCGGACCGTCACATGATTAAAGAACTGTTCGAGCCGTTCCGGTGTGTAGATGGACAAGCGATGCAGGTAGTAATGCACCACCGGTAGGATAGCGAGGAGTGACAGGTTCATAACGGACACGTGTCGAGCGTTCCGAACACGCACGGCGTCACGTACACTTCCAGGAGTCCGGCGATGAGCAGGAGCGCGAAGC
>CAYWOP010000184.1:0-1623 GCA_964459935.1 uncultured Methanosarcinales archaeon
ATTACACGACGAATACGCTCGGCGCCTCGCCGGAGAACGTGACGGACTCCGACGGTGACAGCACGACGCAGATCTTGGACTGGCGGAAGAACAACGATAGCATCGCCGTGCTGAACATGCCGTTCGACACCGAGGTCACGACGAACGCGACCAACGCTGTGAAGGATTACAGCACGTTCGAGAACAACGGGACGCTGGGTGGTGGGAACAGTACACGCAAGCCGACTTGGGAAAGCGACTGTATCCAAGGAGGGTGCTACAATTTCGACGGATCAGATGACTCAATACCATTCGGTCATGAACCCGTTATCCGTGGAAGTCAGGCTTTCGAAGCGTGGATTAAGCCAACCAGCATTGGCGATGCTACCGAAACAATCTTTCTCTATACTGACGGAAGTACATTCACTCAAGGCTTGTACATTACTTCTCCTGAGGGAGATATTGTATTCGCATACGGTTGTTCGAATGGAGGTAATAAGCTAGATTATCCTCTACCGACTACAGATCAATGGCACCATATCGTTGGAACTGTCAATGTGGATACGCAGAATCAAAGTCTCTACATAAATGGAGAAAGAAAAACTTCATATAACTGTGACGGTCCATTTCAAGATGATGTGTCGGCTTATACTTGGTATATAGGTGGTGAAAGTGGATTTGGAAGTTACTTTGAAGGTAAAATAGATCAGGCAAAAATCTACAATCGATCACTCTCCGCAGAGCAGATCAAGGAGATCTACAACAACGGCACGCCGAAGCACAATGAGCTCGCATCCAATGAAACGAGAAAGGGAGAGGACTGGAACGCATCAATAACTATTAACGATGCGTCGAACGACAGCACCACTTACACGTCGAACACCATACATATCAAAAACAGCGCGCCAACCGCTCCATCGTTGAACGTTCCGAACGACGGGAACGCGTCGTGGACGGACCGCACGCCCAGGTTCAACTGGAGCGGCGGGACCGATCCAGACCCGAGCGACAACGTGGAGTACCGCTTACAACTCTCCCTCGCTTCGGACTTCACCAATATCGTGAACGACGTGACCGTGAACGATACGAACTACACGCAAGGATCCGCGTTGGACTTCAAGACGTACTACTGGCGGGTCTACGCGAACGACTCCTCTACGAGCACGGTCTCCGAGCAGAGCAACTTCACGGTGACGAGCGTGGCCAACCTCAACCTCACCACGTCCAGCGTCGACTTCGGAAACCTCTCCGCTGGCAGTTCCGATAACACGACGGATGACACCCCTGCACCGTTGGAAGTGCAGAACATCGGGAACGTCCCGCTGAACGTCAGCGTGAACAGCACGCAACTCTTCGAGCAAGCCCCGTTGAACACGAGCAACTTCCAGTACAAGGCAGATAACGTGTCAGGCGAAGCGGGAGCGTTCGACAGCGGCACGAGCGCGACCAACTTCACGTATATGAAGAACGCGAGCGAACTCGCCATCACCAGTTTGAACTACAGCGACACGAGAGATCAGGGCGAGCTGGACCTGCTCGTCACCGCACCCAGCGATGAACCCACGGGTGACAAGGGCGCCACGGTTGCAGTAACCGGTGAACAGTCATGAAGCGAACTCTACTGTTCCTGATAACGCTACCGTT
>CAYWOP010000185.1:0-1569 GCA_964459935.1 uncultured Methanosarcinales archaeon
TCGGCGCGTTCGCCACGGACTTCGTGCTGTTCGCCGCCATCACCGTCATCTACCGGCTCGCACCGGTCTGAAGCGTTACAAGTGAAGCCGGAACAGCACACTGTATCGCCACTACACGACCCTCCTGCGGTATCCTCACACGAGTCCGGTGCATCGTTGCAGACCTCTTCGCAGATATTTCCAGGGCTTGAGTTGTATACAAATACGTAGTCCTCCTCCGTTTCTTGATCGCGATACTGACATTCGAACTTCTCATCCCCTTCCTCTGTCATGTACTGTTGACTGTCCGTTGCGCAACAGCAGCCAAACGAGCACCTGTCCACGTTGAAAGGTTCTTCGCTGTCATTGAACTGCCCATCGCATTGAGATGCAGTAACGGAATCCTTGCACTCGTCCGCATTCGCTTCCTTCGGCGGTACGCAAGTGCCATCGGCGGATACGGTTGGTAGTGCGACTAGCAGTACGAAAGCTACTAGTATCCAGTATTTTTTCTCTAACTGCATTCGAACGTGATATCCCCTGAAGTGATAGCTTCTACTTCATCCGCTTTCCCGTATGTCTTCTCTTGGATTCCAATGAGAGTTATTTCTTGCGTACTGCCCGAGGAGAGACTTGTAATGTTTGCGGTGAGGTTGTATGTTCCGTCAGCTTCTTGGTTCACTGCGGTTTTTATGGGGGACGATGACGATGCTGTCAGTAAGGCTAGCGCATCTTGGTCCGGATCCGTAACGTTCAGCTTCGTATTTGCTTCGATAGAGGAGCAGGGAGAGCCCGAATCTGACTCAGTTATATCGAGGTTAACAGAGGGATTGATAATCGGTCGTCGGTTTTTGACCCAGCCTTGGAGGACGAGCGGTTCAGAAACGTCTGACTCGTTGGCCTCGAGCACGAAGAGCCTGTCACCGTTCGACGCAGTTGTCTTGATCGAGGTGTTGTACGCGGCTGCATCGAGGTATGGAGAGGGCGCTGGTGCGGCGAGTTGATGGTCCATGCTCAGGACTTCTTGTTCCAGTATGTAGTAGAAGGTGCGGAAGTACTGGAGATACGGTATGTCGACGGTCCGCTGGAAATTGACGGTTGTCGTTCCCGTGCCCGTCTGAGTGAATGAGATCGGGTAGGACGCGTTGACCGTCACGGTGTCCGCGCCGAACACGTACTGTACGTCTGGGTCGTCTTCGATGTTCACCTCTCCCTGTTGGAGTTGGTCCGGATTGAAGCACTGTGAGAGCGCACGTTCCGTGTAGTTGTTCAGCCCGTATTCGAGGGAGAGCTTGCTGGAGGGGTTTGTGGTGTACGACTCACACCCCCCTGGTGTTCCTATCGGCGGATTGTTGGGTCCGGCGACATCGCAGAGCGGGATCTCTTCTCTGACGCCGAAGAATCCGCAGTCACCGTAGCAGTAATTCGCGTTGGCATTGGCCGCTGTGAGATCAGGGAACGCCACGCCTTCCGCGGGATACGCACTAGAGTGTATGCTATTGGAAGGATCCGTGTTATTCGAACTGAACGGGTAGCTCGCCGCCCCCGTGTGGTTGATAACGTAGGGGACGCGGACGTCGTTGCTGGTGT
>CAYWOP010000186.1:0-258 GCA_964459935.1 uncultured Methanosarcinales archaeon
GACCTCCTCCAGAGCATCTTGATCGAATCACTGCGCAACGCCTGCGAACAGCGGTCATTCGATAAGAAGATCGACACCACGCGCCGTTCAAAGTCCTACACGTACAACAAGTGGATGGACCCGGATGAAGCCGGGATCGAGCACGGTGAGATTATCCCGGAGTATGTCCGCGACTCCGTCGGCGACGAAGTTTCGGAGGACGAGTGGGACGAACTGCGGCGGGCGTTGATGACGAGCAATCCGATGCTCTTCGAAGCG
>CAYWOP010000186.1:268-999 GCA_964459935.1 uncultured Methanosarcinales archaeon
GCAACCCAGATCGAACTCCGCCTTGATGAGAACTGGTATCGCTGCGAGGGCTGCTATCGGTTCTCGATCGTCTCACTAAGCGGCGAGTGTCCGCACGAGGGATGTGCCGGCACATTAACTGAAGTCGGTGATGACGACATCCACCTCCAAGCCCGGAAGAGCTTCCTCCGTGACCCGCCGCGAGAAGTCAGCCGCGGTCTGAAGGATCCGCTGACGCTCCGCTCGGAGGAACACTCCGCTCAATTGAGCGCGAAGGACAACTCCGAAGCCTTCTCGCGGTCTGAAGAGTACGAACTTCTCTTCCAGGATATCCTGGTCGGTGACTCAGAAGCTGATCAGCCTATTGACGTTCTGAGTTGCACGACGACGATGGAGGTGGGTATCGACATCGGAAGCCTGACCGGGGTTGCCATGCGGACGGTGCCGCCCGCACCGGAGAACTACGAGCAGCGTGCTGGTCGTGCCGGTCGTCGAGGAGCCGGATTGTCCACGATCATCACGTTTGCCGATAATTCTCCGCACGAGTCCCACTACTTCGAGAACCCGGAGGAGATGATCACGAGCGAAGGCAACGAGCCAATCATCTACGCAGGGAACAAGAAAATCGCCCGGCGACACCTCAACGCATCCCTCCTGGCAAGATACTTCGACCCGTCCGATATCGAAACCGGTGCTGACGTCTTCCGTTCGTTGAGCACCACCCAGGAATTCTCTGAGGGCGAAGGAGAGCA
>CAYWOP010000186.1:1009-1531 GCA_964459935.1 uncultured Methanosarcinales archaeon
GACTTTGAGGACTGGGTGACCGACGAAGTGCTTCAGAACCCGTCCTCGGTCGTCATGCGTCTTGGTTCCCTCCTTCCGGATGCGCTGGGTGACGATCTGCAGGAGAACTGGCGAGGATCTTTCATCCGTGAAACCGCCCAAGACTTCCTCGACGAACTACGGGATCTTCAGTCTCGAGCCAACTGGGAAGAGAAATCCGGTACAGACGAGGATCTGCTCTCAGTTCTCCTCGATGCAGCCCTACTCCCGACGTTCTCCTTCCCGACCGATGTCTGTGACTTCACAGTCCGTGCAAACGAACGTGGAGAAAACAGGCCGAAAACCAAATACGAAACCTCACGCGATCTGAAGCAAGCGCTCTCCACCTACGTCCCCGGTAGAGAGATTGTTATCGACAAGAAGACGTACGAATCGTATGGACTCTATTTCAAGTTCGCGGATAACCCGGTGAATCGCGCTACAGATGTTGACTGGGATGATCTTGACCATCTCAATTGGTGTCCTGTCTGTGAAACGGTCTTC
>CAYWOP010000187.1:0-1517 GCA_964459935.1 uncultured Methanosarcinales archaeon
GCATCAACCGGTTGGGCTCTGGAAACCGGTGTTTGTCAAAGATATCGAGTCCGAAGTCGTCGATGAGGCGTTGGTAGTCCTCGACGAGGTCGGAGCCGTATGGGTCGGGCTGTTCCATACAGCTCACCAGCTGGAAGTGGTATAAAAAGATATGGTAAGAGTTAAAAACTGTCACGCAGCCATGTGCGGTATGAAGCACAACTGGTCCGTCACCCTCCTGCTCTTACTCCTCTACCTTGTCTCGCACGTCACGGGCCTGTTCCTCCTCGGGAACGAGATGACAATCGTTGAGCGGGACGGGGAGCGCACACCGCAGTACGGAGACACGAGCATCGGGGAACGTCCCGACGTGCAAGGCGCGTCCACTATACTGTACATAGGAGTGGGCGTGGGCATCGGGACCGTGCTCCTGCTCATCCTGATACGGTTCAAGCAGTACAACCTGTGGAAGTTCTGGTTCTTCACCGCCGCGTTCCTCGCCATCAGCCTCGCGTTCGGAGCGGTCCTCCCCACGACGATCGCGTTCGGACTGGGCTTCGCCCTCGCGCTCGGGAAGATCCTCTCCAGGAACACGCTCATCCATAACGTGTCTGAAGTGTTCATGTACGCGGGGATCGCCGTGTTCTTCGCACCGCTCCTCACCGTGTGGTGGGGCGTCGTCCTCCTCCTCGCGTTCAGCCTCTACGACGCGTACGCGGTGTGGAAGAGCGAGCACATGGTTGAGATGGCGAAGTTCCAGAGCAAGAGCGTCTTCGCCGGGTTGAACCTACCGTACACGGACCAAGGGATACAAGGGTCGACCCGGGCGATGGCGGAGGAAGCAGGAGTCGAGCACGAACCCGTGCACGAGAAAGAGGGACCGCAGACGGCGATCCTCGGCGGGGGAGACATCGCCATCCCACTGCTCTTCGCCGCAGCGGTGGTAGGCTACGCCGTGGAGCGCGGGGCGAGCCACACCGCGGCGTTCCTCAGCGGACTCATAGTGAGTATCGCGAGCGCGGTGTCGCTCTTCCTCTTGTTCTATTATGGCAAGGACGATCAGTTCTACCCCGCGATGCCGTTCATCACCGTGGGCTGCCTCGTGGGATTCGGTCTGGTCTTAGTAATCGCGTAGGCGTTTCTGCCGTACGCTGCTGGAGAACGTTTCCGGATCGATCATCAGTCCGTCCTTCCCTGCTATCGTGTTCACTCCTGTTTCTTTCTGTATCTGCCTGCCGATGGAGATGGCGTCTTGTACTACGTCCCGGCCGTATCCTGTGAGGACGGCGATCTCCGGCTGGACCGCGTCGATGAGCTTCATCGCTTGCTCCGCGTTGAGCGTGTTCGTCTCCCTCGCCTTGCGGTGTTTGCAACAGACGATGAGCACATCGGCTGTATCGATATCCTTGGGTATCGCTTCGTTGTAGCCCGTAACGCCCGTATACGCTATCGTACTGTTCGGCCCGTCGAAGCGGAACCCGTTGCCCCCGCCGGTCGTCGCCACCCCCCGAACGTCCACCTCGTTCACGGTCACGGTC